>JACQPU010000009.1 GCA_016207365.1 Ignavibacteriales bacterium
GACTGGGTACTCTCCAAACAGAGTCCCTAGGCAATATAGTTCCGTTCGGATCGAAAGGCAAGGGGGAGCGGGTTGGAATATCAATGCACAGCGAAGATTCCGAACTTGAGATACCGGGTTTCCGGCATCGCGGGTACAACGGGGTGATCGGGACCGGCTCCTGCAGAATCGAGCAACTGTATCGTACGCCCTGTGCTCCGTGCCGCCGTCTCAATAGTCTGAAAAAACGCCTCTTCGCTCACATGATGCGAGCAGGAAGCGGTCACGAGGAACCCGCCGGATTTGATAATCTTCAGGGCATTTCCGTTGATCTCTTTATAGCCCTTTAATGCCGTGGCTATCGTCTTCTTGCTTCTCGCAAACGAGGGAGGATCAAGAATGACAACATCATACCGCTTATCACCGGATGAATATGCCTTGAGGAGATCGAAAATGTCGGCTACACCGAAAGACACCTTGTCCATGTGATTGATCGTTGCATTGACGCCGGCTTTGGCAACGGCAGTTTCGGAAGAATCATATCCCTCAACGGTCTCGGCTCCGCCTTCAATGGCATTAAGACTGAATCCGCCTTCATTGCAGAAGCAATCGAGAACCATTGCCCCCTTTACGTAGCGGCGTACCGCTTTCCGGTTTTCGCGCTGATCCAGAAAAATTCCGGTCTTCTGTCCGGTCAAAAGATCGATCTTGAACTTCACGCCGTGTTCCGAGATGATCGTCTGATCCGGTGTGCCGCGCAAGACTCCTTTTTTCAAAGGAAGCTGCTCGAGCGTGCGCAACGGCGATTCGTTGCGTTCAACAATGGCCTTTGGATGAAGCAGCGATTCGAGGGCGTCACAGATTAAAGTCAGTCGTCGGTCCATTCCAAACGAGAGTGTTTGAATGGAAAGGAACTCGTTGTATTTATCGATGATCAATCCGGGCAGGAAATCCCCTTCTCCATGAACGAGGCGGAAAGTCTCGGAAGTCGGATAAAGTCTTCGCCGCAGCTCCAGCGCCCGGCTGAGCCGGCGTTCGAAAAATGCAAAACTCACCTCTTCCTCTTCGCGGCTCAGCAGGCGGAAGCAAATGAGAGAGTGTGGATGGTAGAGACCGATGCCGAGAAACTTCCCATCGTGGCGATGAAGACTGACAACGTCTCCCGCCTCCGGGTTTCCTTCGACTGCTTTCAGCTCGTTGCTAAACACCCACTGATGGCCCGTGAGGAGCCGTCCTTCTTCATTCTTTCTTAAAATGATCCGCTTGTTCATGCGATCATAGTAGACAGAAATGCGTGCAGAAGCAAGAAAATGGAACGCAGGGATCTAGGGAGTAAGTTTCCCTTTCTTGCTATCGAGAGAAAGGATTGATATATTTTTGTGCATTCTGTTTCATTCAACGATGGTTGTTCATCTGGAAGGATGTTATGAACAAGACGAATATTCCCCAGTTGCTTGGTGCAGAGGCACAGTCGCTGCTTGAGCATCAGTGCAAGACAATTTCCAAAGAGGTGCTTCATATTCCCGGACCTGATTTCATCGACAGGGTGTATGCAGTATCGGACAGACCAACACCTGTTCTCCGGAGTCTCATGTCGCTCTTCAATCATGGACGCCTCGCCGGTACCGGCTATCTTTCTATCCTCCCTGTCGATCAGGGTATTGAGCACTCGGCCGGCGCTTCCTTTGCTCCGAACCCTGCATACTTTGATCCTGAAAACATCGTACGATTGGCGATTGAAGGCGGATGTAACGCCGTCGCTTCGACACTTGGCGTGCTCGGAGCAGTAGCAAGGAAATACGCGTATAAGATTCCTTTTATTCTCAAGATCAATCACAACGAGTTCCTTTCGTATCCGAATACGTACGATCAATCACTGTTTGCCAGTGTGAAGCAGGCGTTGGACATGGGTGCTGTTGCCGTCGGTGCCACAGTGTACTTTGGGTCGCCGGAATCCCGCCGCCAGATCTGGGAAACCAGCCAGGCTTTTCAACAGGCCCATGAGATGGGTATGGCCACTATCCTTTGGTGCTACACAAGAAATGCCGCGTTCAAAACCAAGGAAAAAGATTACCACGTTTCGGCGGATTTGACAGGACAGGCGAATCATCTCGGTGTGACGATCGAAGCTGATATCATCAAGCAAAAGCTGCCCGAGAACAACGGCGGATATGTGGCATTGAATTTCGGTAAAACGCATAAAAAGGTTTATGAGGAGCTGTCGTCGGATCATCCGATTGACCTTACGCGTTATCAGGTTGCAAACTGCTACATGGGGAGGGCCGGCCTGATCAATTCCGGCGGACCTGCCGGAAGTAACGACATTGCTGAGGCCGTGAGAACCGCGGTCATCAACAAGCGCGCCGGAGGGACGGGCCTGATTTCCGGCAGGAAGGCGTTTCAACGACCCATGAAAGAAGGCGCGGAGATACTCAATGCGATTCAGGACGTGTATCTCTCCAAGGAAGTCACGGTGGCATAGATGAGGGTTCAACTTCGATATTCGAAATACATCATTCGACATTGGATATTGCTTCTGAAATGTCGAATGTTGAACATCGAACCTCGAGTGTAGAGGGGGAGGGGTGTACAAGATCCCGGCGTCAAGAACCGGCCCTCCGGGACGGCTTGACGCCTATTTTTTGGCGACAGACATGAAGCTCCGCTGCATCATTTTTGATCTTGATGGCACGTTAGCCGAGACGAATCGGCTCATTTTTGATTCGTTTAACTACATTGTAAAGAAGTATCGCGGGATGACCATGCCGGACCAAGAGATTACCGCGCTCTTTGGACCACCGGAAGAAGGAGCTCTCCTCACGATTGTGGGTGAGGAGAATCTCGAAACCGCGATGAAGGAATACCTCGAGTTCTACAAGAATAATCATCAGACTCTTGCGCGGATGGTGCCGGGAATGAAAGAGGTTCTTGCAGATGTTCGTCGTCGTAGAAGGATTCTCGCTCTCTTCACGGGGAAAGGTATCCATACGACGACAATCACGCTGGTGGAATTCGGGATATCGCAGTACTTTGATGCGATTGTGACTGGCAACGACGTGCTCGAGCACAAGCCATCGGCCGAGGGGATTCGAAAAGTTCTCGACAGGTTCGGGTTGGCACAGGACGAGGTCCTGATGGTTGGAGACTCTGTGGCGGATGTGAAAGCCTCACGCGATGCAGGCATTCCCATCGCCGCTGTCTTGTGGGATTCGTATGGCAAGGACCGGGTCTTGAGTATGGGTACCGATTACCTCTTCCATACGGTGGGGGAGTTTCATGAGTGGTTGAAAGAATCTATGAAGGGATGAACAACGTTTCTCATGGTATTCAACCAATCAATCAATGATTCAATGTATCAATTTCATATGATTCGCACTGGCATCGTTCTGGGCGTCGTGATCTTCCTTGCAATCGTCGGTGCAACCGCCCAGGAAATACTTTCTCCCCGCCTGAAGGGTCTGCGGCTGTACGGAAGCTCAGAAGCCGATCTGCCGATTCTGAAGCAAAGATCCGGCACAGTGACACTCGAGTTTGATATCACGGATTCTGCGCCGCCGAATCTGCAATTGATATTTGTTCATTGTGATCGGAACTGGATGCCCACGCAAACGCCGTTTGTCAACGATGAAGTCCGCCTCAAAACCCGAGGGGAGCTTCCTTTTGTCCCGGCGCCACACGGTGTGCACGGATACGGGTACCAATACAGGATTCTCATTCCTGAGTACCCGTCCCCTGGTACCTTCACGTTTTCAGGGAATTACATCGTCGAGATTATGGACCAGGACATCAACCAGCTCCTTGGCCGGGCGAGATTCTTCGTTGTGGAATCTTTGGTGAAGCCGGAAATGCGGGTCACAAACCGGCGTGATCCCGGTGCGTCAAGTCCGTGGAATCAGGTGAATCAGATCAGTGTCAGCTTCAGGATTCCCCCTCAGGATTCCTCCGCCGGTCCCGCTTTTTTCAGCACGGATTTTGGCATTGTGGATATCTATAGGAATCGAGAAGTAACGCGGAGGTGGCGGATTGACTCGGATGATCGAGACGCCAATACGTTTGTCGATGGTCTGGGGACGTCCAGGCTGAGGTTTCGAATTGACAACGTTTTTCCCGGAAACGAGTACCGCGTTTTTGATATAAGGAACGTCGATCAGTACCCTCAGGATCGTCCTGCCCGGCTCCGCGGAGGCGCGGATGTCA
>JACQPU010000037.1 GCA_016207365.1 Ignavibacteriales bacterium
CAGGTAATCATATGCGGCACGCGCATCCATGTACACACCATCCTCGCCCGGTGACCCATCGCTCCTCCCGTAGCCGCGGTAATCAATGATGAACACGGAGAATCCTGCATTGCGAAGTCTCCGCAATTTTTCCGACCGATGTGCCAGATTCCCGGCGTTGCCGTGAAAATAAAGAAGCGTCGCAACGGGTTCCTTTGCTCGTACAAGCCATGCATGAATCCGCGTACCGTCTTCGGATTCAAAGAAATGATCCTCCGGATTCAGCCCCACGGCAGCCGAGCGGTAGAGGTTTTCGGAGTATCCGGACGGGAAATAGATGAGCTTTTCTTCAAAGATCATGGCGATAAGGGACCAAAAAAGGAGTGCGGTTGCAAGAGCAATGAGGATGGACCGTGAAAGACGAAGTATGGAGTTGGGTTTCTTTTGCACGGAAGTGGCGGATGACGTACATTGCAGAAGGTAGGGAAAATAGTTATTAGTTTTTTGTTATTGGTTATTAGGGGACCCGTCAGACACCCAACCACAAATAACCAATACCTCATAACAAACACGCACAACCATGTTCTTTCATCATACCATATGCCTCCTCATGGTTCTCCCAGCCCTTCTCCATACCCAAAGCTTCTACAATTTCCGCGACGGATTTCTCGATCGCAAGGGTGAGCTCGAGTCCATGGAGCTCGCGTTCGTGGCGGAAACGGCGACTACAAGGACGTTCGATTTCCGGTTGACCTCCACCGCGGACGATTCGCTGTCCGGACGGATCCGCATGCCCAAAGGCGCGGGGCCCTTTCCCGCTGCGCTGATGTGTGTCGGTCTGGAAACCGGCAAAGAGGTTATCGAAATGATCGAAGGGCAGGACAGCGTGTTTCTGATGGCAGCGGATTATCCGTTTGAGGGGGAGTGGAACTTCCGCGGATGGGCAGCCGTGGGAACGACCTTCGGACTTCGTTCCGCGGGATATCGCACGGTCCCCCTGTTGCTGAATTGCCTGGACTGGCTGTTTGATCAGAGCATCGTTGACGAGAAGGATGTCACGGTGGTAGCCGTGAGCTTCGGGGCGTTCACAGGCGTTCCGGCCGCGGTGCTGGATGAACGAATAAAACAGCTCGTTGTGGTTCAGGCAGGAGGAAATCTCGCCGGAGTTATTGCTCACAATTCGGAACGGTGGGGAGTGGCAATGCCGGGGTGGCTGGCAGGATGGCTCGGTGGGGGCATTCTGGCGGCTTTCGAACCGACGAAATACATCCGCCACCTTGCGCCGCGGAAACTGCTGATGATCAACGGAGAGGGCGACACTTTTTTCCCGCGCACATCCGCCGAAACGTTGTTCAACACGGCCTACGAACCCAAGGAAATCATCTGGCACACGAGCAAGCATGTCATGCCGGGAGAGAAGGAGTTGATAAGAGAGTTGACGAATATTGTTGTGGAAAGGATTTATGAGTAGCGGAGGTTCTCCATGCCTTCTCTGTGTCTTTCCCGCCTGACCGTAACTTTCGCATACCAGAGTAATGTTACAATTCCCACCGGAAGAGTAGCTCCCACCAGCCAGAGCGGAATTGCCGTCGTTGTTGGTCCCGCTGTGCCCTGAGATCCGCCATAGAGGACAAGCACTGCCACGAGATTGTTCCCAAAATGGGCAACCATGGGCGGAATCAGGCTGCGGCTTCTATAATAGAAGTATCCGAACAAAAGACCAAGGATCGACAGGGAAATGAGACCGAGCGGATTGAAGTGAAAAAGGCCAAACACACCCCCCACGAGCACAACGCTCTTCCATCCCATGGTTCGCTCAAACGTGCGCTGGACAAATCCACGAAAAAAGATTTCTTCGCACAATGCAGGAGTAAGGCACACGACGAACACAAGCCACACAAACTCCACAGGACTGCGGGCTGTGAACAACTCGGCTCCAACTTGCATCAGTTCGTCAGGGATTCCGAGTTGTCGAACGAGCTCATCGGCAATGAAATTTGAGGATGGGATAATCATGAGAGTCGCGAGGAGTGCAAGTGCGATTTCCGAAACGCGGGAGCCCGTAAATCTGATATACAGGCGCACGTCCGAAGAGTGCCAGCGGCGCACAAGAAGGACTGTGGGCAAAAGCATCAGCAGATATTGCGAAAGCACGATGGCAACGCGGAGCGGATCGGCCAGGTCGCGGAGGTGACGGAGAAGCGTGTGGAAATAACCCCCATCTGCGACGTTCTCTGAGATTCCCCCGATAAACACGGCAACGATGGCAAGCAACGACTGACCGTTGAAGTACAACACACCGATTCCCAGAAGGGCAAGTAGAGCTGAGCTGTTGAGGCTGCGGCCGGACCGTTCCCACGATCCGTCGAACGAAACACCTGAAGATTGGGGGTAGGAGGAGTCTCCTGCAGGTGAAACCGGGACTGTCACACTTGTCCCTGTGCGGCCTGATTGAACTCACCCCTGCGGGCACGCAAATCGAAGTACAGGACAGTCGTGTACAGCGGAGCGACGATCACCTGGGCAATGGAGGCAATTGCATTCACGATGCCGAATCCAAACCCGAACGACGAGAGCATTGTCCGTACGAGCTCGGCATCGGGTTCACCGCTGCCCAGAGATGAAAGCATCTCGAAGTACGACCGGAAGAAATCCCACAGCACGACGAGATAGAGGGGCGTCATGAGAAGCGAAACTGCGAAGCTCACAATCAGACTCATGAGGAGCAGGATGCCGAACGTGCGCCACCAATGTCCTCGAACGAGCGTCCAGCTTCTCCGAAATGCCTCAATGATATCGCAATGTTCCCAGGCAATGGCCGGGACAGTGAAGGCGAAACTTACGACGAGGTAAACGGCCGCGGCGATGGTGATGAAAATCAATACTCCACCGAGGAGACCGAGAAGGATGGATTCTGCGGCGATGGCTGCGACAATGAGCGCGTACGGAATTGCGACAATGAGGCCGAGACCTACGAATTCAAGAATGTACTGCCCAAAGACCTTTAGCAAACGGATGCTGAGAGTGCTTCTGAGCGCTTCCTGCCAGGAGACTGCCTTGCTGCTCATTTCGGAACACCCGGTGATTGTGATGCCCACGGTAGCGGCAATGGTGCCGGCGAGAAGGATCACGATTCCGAAAAAGAACCATGCGAAAAACCCGACAATGGATGACACGGTTTCGCGATCAAACTCGCCCCCCGTTCTTCCGGCAAATTGAAGAATCTGATCGAATCCGTTCTCTATTGCTACAGCGAAAACGATTGCCGCAGGTCCGAGAAGGATGGCAGAGACGATGAGATTTCTGAGCCATGTGGAAGCGATCAACTTGAACCAGCGATCGAACAGATCGCCGAGAGTCATGGGTGCAAGGGGTATCATTGGTGCTCTCAGTTCGTGGTCTGGCTTTCCTCGAGAATGTTCCGGTATGCAGTGGCTGCAATCACCGCACCCACCAGCGGTCCCACCCAGTAAAGCCACAGATGTCCGGTTAATCCACTCGCAAGCGCCGGTCCGAGGTGACGCGCCGGATTCATTGCGCCTCCGGTAATCGGTCCGCCTACCAGCACACCAAGCGTAACGGTAAGGCCAATGAACAGGCCGCCAACTTTGGGAGCCCGTTTGTCTATCGCCGTTCCGTACACAACGAACATAAGAAAGAAGGTAAGGATGATCTCCGTAAGCAGACCCTGACTCACGCCGACGTCTCGTGCGAGGGCCGGAGTGCCAAAGTTCACGGCATGGAGGGCTTCAGAGGGGACGCAAACAAGGACGGCATAGGAAGCGACGAGGGCGCCAAGGCATTGAGCAATCACGTAGCCCGCCGCGTTCTTCCAATCGATTTTACCGGCGGTGAGCGCTCCGACGGTCACGGCAGGATTCAGGTGGCCTCCGCTGATTGACATCGTTGCACTGATCATGACCCCAATGGCGAGTCCGTGCGCAAGAGCAATACCGGTAAGGCCGAGAGCGCCGCCGGTCAGATGATCCGCTGCAATAGATCCCACACCGGCAAAAATCAGGGTAAAAGTCCCGATAAATTCGGCAAACCAGGCTTTGGGGTTCATCAATGCTCCTTCAGGAACGAGTGCGCTTATCGTATCCCTTTTTTCTCACTTTGTCAACGGGGCCTGAAGGCACCAAAAACAAAGGGGCGGCACGGAAAACGCGTCGCCCCCTTTTGGGAGAATCGTTGTCGGAATCAGCGAACCAGAAGCATTCGTCTGGTTTCGACAAATGTGCCTGCTTCAATGCGGAAGAAGTACACTCCGCTGGCAACCTGCTGGCCCGTCAGATTCCGTCCGCTCCAGGTCACCGTGTAGAATCCGGCGGTCTTTTCATCATTGACAAGCGTCGCTACCTCGCGGCCCAGCAGGTCGAACACCTTCAGGGAAACCGTTGTGGCCTCCGGGACTTGGTAGCGAATCGTTGTTTCCGGGTTGAAGGGATTCGGGAAATTCTGATGTATGGCGTAGGTCGTTGGAAGGGCTTCCGGATTCTCGACGCTCAGGACCAGTCCTGTGGAGAACGTATGCACGTCAGACGTGGCAAATCCCTCACGTGTGTCGGAAGCCACGACTCTCCAGTAGTACGTCGTATTTGGTGAGAGCGTATTCGCCGGGGTAAGGTATGATGTGTCCGGAATTGCCTCAACAGCGGTAAAGGTCTCAAACGTGGCAGATGAAGAATAGTGAAGGATGTACTCCACCGCATCTCCGTCGGGATCGACCGAACGCCTCCAGATGAACCGGGGGCTGGACGTGCCGATGGTTGCGTTGAGGGCGGGGGAAACCAGTGCAAAGGGATAAGGGCTGTTATTCTCGTACCGGAATCCTTTGAAGAGCGTATCTGCCTTCCCATTGGCATTGTACACGATGACGTGTACCGGTCCGCCACGTCCCGGCGGAACGGTGAATGCGATGAGGTCGGAACTTACATAGTTTGTATTCTCCAGCGTGTCCTTTCCCAGCACCACAATTGCGCCAGGCAGAAACTGTCTTCCGCGCAGAGCGGCTGTCATTCCGCCGGAACGAGGCGACTCACCCGGCGTGATCTGTGCGATGGCTGGGCGGGCTTCTGACAGATACGTCGGGGCGGTAAGGAACGGCTGCCAGTCGATTTGCTCGCTTACATGATCTCCGCTGCCGTCGGGATTCATGAGTCCGAGACCATCGGTATCTGCAACGTCCCGAGGTCCACTCGCATGACCCCAATAGTTATTCTCGGCGTTCAGGGCCGGTATGGTGCCGTAGTAGGTCGAGCCGTCCTGATTACGGAAGAAGGTATTCCCCGTGACACGGGAGTCGGTGGTGGTGTACCACATGTTGAATCCGGCTTCATTGAGGGCAATGAAGTTGTCAACGATAGCGATAACCGTGTCGGAATACGAATATATGCCGGCGTCCCCGTTCTCCAGGATCGTATTATTGCGGATCAACGGGTTGGAATAATATGAGGTGATCCCCTCGGACAGATTTCCCGTAACATTGTTCTTTTCAAAGTTCAGTGAATCAACATAGGAGAAATACGCTCCACCATATTGGTGGCCGTAGATATCGTTTTCCCAAACGTGCGCGAATGTGGAATAATTAATTTCCAGGCCCGAACTTCGGCTTGTAAGAAATGAATTCTTCCAGACCCAGAGGGAATCAATGTAGTAAAAGGTTGACCCATCGTATCCTTCCGCCACGGTGTTGCCGGTGATGTATGCTTTGAGACAAGAGTATACATACATGCCGTTATCGTCGTACTGCCCTCGGAAAATGTTGTTTTCCACCACCAGTGAATCCACGCTGTACACGTAGAGGCCTTCGTACGAGTTTCGGAGGACCGAGTTCCTCGCAATATGGGCAGAGGTCATGTAACCGATGTCCATTCCCGTATAATAGACGCCATCGATGACATTGTCATGGATGTTTGCGTGCTCGAACCCATACACCTCAAAACAATCATAGGTCACCGATATAAAATGATTGCGCAGGATGTCTGCAAAACTCCCACCCTCGTATGTTCCACTCGCGTAGAGCCCCTCGTAGGAATTCTGAACTTTGTTGTCGTTAATCCACAGTCCGCGCGTGACATAGACGTCCATGGCGGTGTAATCAATGTTCGACAAGTCATTCATGCGAATGACGGCGCTTCCCGCGTCGTAAACATAGACACCGCCGTAATAATAGTTATTGATGATGTTGCGTTCGACATGAACGGAATCAACTCCGTAAAGGTACACTGCCTCGCCGTCATCGCCCTGAGTCATATAGTTCTCGGCAATGGTAATGACGGCTGGATACTCGACAACGGCTGTGGATTTCACTGACGCCGGGCCGCTTGCACCGTATTCGTAATAGTACCCGCCGCCGTAGGCACCGCCATAAATTCCGTATTGGGAAATGATCATCGAATTTTCCCTGATCGTTACGGGGCCGGTTTGATAGAATTCCACATGCGAATCGCCGCTTCTTTCTATTCTATTCCGCCGGATTGTGATGTACGACGGGTATTCCGGATTGATATCATCCGGATACCAGTAATCCATGAATATGCCGTCATACCAGCTTGCATAAATCAAATTGTCTTCGATCGTCGTGTAGGATGTGCCGTACAGAGTAATGCCGTTGCCGAAATTGCCTACATGGTCCATGGTTGCTGCCGTACCCGCTGTAACCGATTGTTTCTTCTGACGCGGCTCGGGCGGAGGCAGCTCGCGCGTTCGCGGGAGTGACTTCCGCTCGGGTTTGATATGTTGTCTTCGTGCATCGAATTCGGCGCGAAGCTTTCTCTCGCGCTCAAGAACCGGGGATTCGTCGGTCGGGACACGAAGCGGAATTAGCTCCACCTGGGCAGTCGCTGTGGCCAGCGTAGGAACTGTGACAACACGGGTGGAGTCGCCAATGGAATTCCCGCGGATGGCGCTGTATTCACCGCCGTACAAGGAAACGCCATCCCAGGAATTTCCAACAACGATATTCTCTTCGATGACGTTGTAGCCCCCACCTCCGTAAATCCTGATGCCGACGTACATGTTTCGTCCCACATAATTCTGCCGAATGGTCAGGTAATCCGATTGGAACGACGCTATTCCGGACGAGTAGCTCCACATGACGACGTTCTTCTCTATGGTGATGTTGGCTGAGGTGTCGGTGATCAAGATTCCGTCACTGTATCCCCACCATCCCGATTGCGAAACCGTGTTTTCTGTGATCGTGACGTCAGAGCTCTTGATAATCCAGATGCCGTTCTCCTCCGTGTTGATGATGCTGTTTTTCGGTCCGATCACAACTTGACTCGCCGCAACCGTATCGACAACGATTGCCGCGCCGCGCATGTCACTCAGAATAAGGTTTTTCACAGTGACATTTGGCGACCGGATAACAAGACCATTGAATCGGTCCTCTGTTAAAGAATTGGGTTTCAGGATGACAACCTGTGTACCGCCGTCAATGACAAGGGTGGCGGGATCATCAATGACCAGGGACGAATCCAGCTCGATGACGCGCTGGAAGTCCGGATGAAAATGTACGGCATCGAACCGGATCTCGTTTGCACCCGCAAGGACTTTGGCCGAGTCGATCGCTTCACGGAGCGAAAGTTTTCCGTCGGCCGGGTCAACACCTTCGGTGTGAGTGTCGACTGTCAGAATCTGCGCGGCGGCGAAGGATGAGGACAGCAGAAAAAGAACCAAAGCGGTCGCAAGGTTTTTCATGGCGACGCCTCCCTTGATTGAAGTGAAATCGAATGTACTGGAAGAAAGCACACCAGTCAACTCCTCAAAAGAAACGCCGAATTCAACGTATGAAACGGGAGGTTGGGGGGGAACTACAATAAAAGGGCGACTTCGTGGCCGCCTTTTCGGTGGTTCTGAAGTGGCTCTTATGTTCCTGCGGAATAATCGTTGATGTATTCTACCTGTTCCTTTGTGAGCTGATCGATTGAAAGACCCATGGTTTTAAGTTTCAGTCCCGCAATTTCCTGATCCTGCTCGGTCGGAATGTCGTGTACGCCGTTTTCCAACCGCTTCCCCTTTTTATGAAGCTCGGCAAGCCGAAGCTGCGACATGAACTGGTTGGCAAACGACATGTCCATGACCTCTGACGGATGTCCTTCCGCCGCGGCGAGGTTTACGAGACGGCCCTGGGCAAGGAGATACACACGTTTTCCGTTGCGCAGTTTGTATTCCTCGTTATCGGAGCGGACCGTACGAACGGACTTCGCGAGTTTCTTCAGGTGGTTGATGTTGACCTCGCAATCGTAATGGCCGGTATTGCAGACAATAGCGCCGTCCTTCATGGCTTTGAAGTGCTTCTCGATAATGATATCTTTCACGCCGGTGGCCGTGATAAAAATGTCGCCGACACGAGCGGCTTCGTCCATGCTCATCACGCGGAATCCCTCGAGCGTTGCCTTCAACGCGGCGGTGGGTTTTACTTCGGTGACGATCACGTTGGCGCCCAGACCCTTGGCGCGCAGCGCGACTCCGCGACCGCAGTGCCCAAATCCGGCAACGACGACATTCTTGCCTGCGATCAGGACGCTGGTGGACCGGAGGATGCCGTCGAGCGTCGATTGGCCCGTACCGTACACATTGTCAAAATCCCATTTGGTCTCTGCATCGTTTACCGCAATGACAGGGTACCGGAGAGCGCCGTCACGTCCCATCGCCCGCAGGCGATGAACACCGGTGGTTGTTTCCTCCGTACCGCCGATGACCGTTGTTCCCGCCATTTCAGGATGCTTGTTATGAATCGTAAAGATCAGATCGGCGCCGTCATCAAGCGTGAGGTTCGGCTGCATCTTGAGGGTTTCTTCGATGCACCAGTAGAATTCCTTGACGTTCATTCCGTGCCAGGCAAAAATCGAAATGCCGTCTGCTGCGAGCGCTGCCGCAATGTCGTCCTGCGTGGAGAGGGGATTACAGCCGCTCCAGCTCACCTGGGCTCCGGCTTCCACGAAGGTCTTCACCAGCACAGCGGTTTCTTTTGTTACGTGTAAACAGCCGGCAATCTTGTAACCCTTGAGCGGCTTGGTCTTCCGGTATTTTTCGCGAAGCGCCATCAACACAGGCATGCGCGCCTCAGCCCATTCGATGCGGAGTTTGCCTTCCCTGGCAAGGGAAAGATCCTTAACTTTGTAAACGCCGGGTTGTTCGTTCATTGGATGCAAGTAAAGAGCTATTGGGTTATTGGTTAATGGGTATTGGTTATTGGGATATGGCACTTTTGCTTCGTCTCAGAAAAGCAATGTAGCCATTAAGGAATCGCAGAAGCTCAGCTCCTTCCGTCTTGAGTGCATTGAGATCGGATTCGTTATCGTAGTGTTCATCGATACATGTATTCACGTCATCCAACAATTCCTGAAGCGAACCGCGCGATTGCCGAAAGAACTGAATGCTCTCCTGGAAGTGAAGCCTCCCGTGACCCTCTGCGATGTTGTTCGTGAGAGAAACAGCGGCCCTGCGCATTTGCTGAGCAAGATTGAATCGCTCGTCAGAAGGAAGCTTCGCTGCAAGCCGATAGATCTTTTTTCGAAACTCTCTTGCTCTCTTGTAGACTTCGAGATTCTCGAATCCAAAAACATATTCCCCCATAGCACCCCCAATACCAAATAACCAATAACTAATAAC
>JACQPU010000038.1 GCA_016207365.1 Ignavibacteriales bacterium
CTCTGTGTTGTGTATAAGATTAAGATTAAGATCGACAACTGCAGAATCGCCGCCATCGATAACAGGACCCGCCAGGAAATCGTAACCAACTGAAGGAGGCTTCAGACCGAATTTCTGGTATTCCACATCCCGGCCTTGGCCGTTATATACATATCCAATGTTCAGGACAGTGTCGCAACCCACAATATCGTCTCCGAAGTCGCCAAGATCCGGGTCGGACCATTGACAGACAAAGACACTGTCGTAGTGGAGTGTCCCCAGAGCGCCGGTCGTTGGATTGACGACAACGCCGCCTTTGTTGATCATCTTGATTCTTTGGAAGTAGAGACTTCCAATCTCACCACTTGCCTTGTACCCCCAGGTTGTCTTTTGAATCTCGATGCCCATGGGGAGTGAGCCGGAGAACCCGTTCACAAGCGAGGGACTGAGGTCATTGTACACCGTCCAGATGACCTGACCGGCAGGGAGATTCAGGTCTGCGCCCGCGACGCCGGGTTCATCTTTTCCCTGGCTCACAAGACTGTCGACCGTGAACGTAGCGCTGAACGCTGGAGTCGCGTCAAACACGCTATTGTTGTTCCTGTCAATGAATGGCGCACCCGACGCCACCGGCCAATCCTTCCAGTCTGTATCATATTGATTATACACATCCGCGGCTTGGGCATCCGTTACGCTTTCAATTGGGATCCTCAGTATTTCAGAAGCATCCCTCTTTAGTTCGTCCTGCGTCATCGATGCATAGTCACGACGGACGCGGTACGTGCGAACATTCGCGAGGTCCGTCGCCTCCGGTACAGCTGATGCTCCGGTTCCGAGTATCCTCCCGGCCCGTGTCGCAATGTTGTACGTTCCACCACCAAGCCGGATTACCTGATCTGCTGCCTCAGTGGTAAATGCCGAATCGACATACGCCTTCGCTCCCCAGACGAAACTGTCCAGGTAGATTGATCCCGCAGTGCCGCGCGGATAAAAACCGCCGGAGTTATCTGCCGGAGTATGGTTATTGTAGCCGTCGGATCGTGTCCACATCAGAAAGTCGTTGATGTTCAACACGGTAAAGCGCGGCTCGCCCAGAACCTTTCCGAGGGATTGAGTCCCTTTGTTAACCGTCACTCCCGGAGGGTCCTTTGCAAGAAGCACGGAGGTTCCAACCACTACAACGACCGTGGCAAGAATTGCTCTTCTGAAGTTCATGCTGGTAGACTCCTTCATTAAATAGAAGATACTTGCATATAAGGACTCAACGAGAAGAGTCGGTTTCCTTAGTCAACCGACTCTTCCCGGTGGTGATATCTCAGATTTCAACCTTCAGACCGACGCGGACTTCTCTCGGGGCTCCATAGACATCCTGTCCACCAGCCCGGAGGTAGAAGTACCTGTTGTCGAGATTGAGCGTCCTGTACATATCCACGTAGTTCGGGATATCACGGTACGCAACTGCAAGCGGCGTGCTGAGGAAGCCGTCGTCCTCAGGTGTACCGGTCGTCGGGAAGACGTTTTGGACACGTTTCGAATCAAACACGTTCAGGACGTTCAAGAACACTTCCAACGTGATATCCTGAATGTAAAACGCCTTGCTCACGGCAAGATCCAGGTTGAAGTTCCATGGTCCGGTCGACGCATTCAGAGGCTCGACGGGAACACGGGACCGTGGATCGCTGATCGCCCTGACGCCAAACTCAAACGTCTGTGCCTGACCAAGAGATGTAGGTGGGGCGATTCTCGTGAACGGACGTCCGCTGTTGAAGGAGAAAATCGCGTTCACACCGAAACCTTCGAGATACGGTCCGCCCTCACCACGCGCCAGACGGTAATCGACAATAAGAGATCCCTGATGCGTCCGATTGAAATCGAGCGGGGCAATGAAGTTTGGTGTAGCAGTGAAAACCGTGTGCTCGACGACACCAAATGCAGACTGCGAGTTCGATCCAGTGCCTCTCGCATCGGCAAGCGTGTAGTTGAGTTTCGCAAGAAGCCCCTGTGTCCGTCGAAGCTCCAGGGTCAACTCGAGTCCCTTCACTGTTCCAAAGTCCTTGTTCAGGTACGCATTGTACAGCGCCTGACCCAGTTCATTGGTCTGTTTTCGGACGGAAATCAGGTCCTGAAGGTCCTTATAGTATCCCGAGATTGTCAAGGCAAAATTCTCGCTGACAATCTGGCGGAAGCCAACTTCGTATTGCGTTGTTTTCTCAGGCTGTCCCAAAAGTCCCACGGGCGTCAGGAATGCGTTTCCCCGGGAAGTCGGGCTGACCGTCCTGCTGACAAATGTATTACCTGCGTAAAGCAAACTAAGGGCCGGAAGCTGGGAGTACCGGCCATATTGAGCAAAGAACACGGTGTTTTCCGTCACCGGGAATGAGAAGCTCACGCGCGGCAACAGATAGGAGATGGGATCGGAGTCCTTGAGTTTGTCCTCATCAATAACATCGAGACCGCTGTCAAACCACGACAGATAATCTCCGGGATTGGCCGGGGTCTTGGTATCCAGGTCGTAGTATTCGAGTCGCGCACCCAGGTTGAGTACCAGGTCCTGGAACTCGAACTTCGACTGAACATAGGCTGACGCAAGCAACGGGGTTCTCGGCCCATCCACGCCGCTCTCAACCTCTCGCCCGTCAACGTCGTAGCCATAGTAATTGATGTTGCCGTTTGTGAACCTGGCAAGCTCCACCCTTCTCTCTTCTTCAGAGGCCCACGTGCGAGTTGACTTGCCGTCTTCGCCGAACCGATATCGGAGGTAGTTCGAGATATTCCCGATCGACCACTGTCTCATCGTCCATGCATTGAGATTGCCGCCAACCTTGAGTTCGATGTTTCTCTCAAGCTGAGAAGTAAAATCCACCGTGACACCAATATTGTCCTGACGGTTCTTTACATAGGAATTGATGGGGGTATTTTCATGATTTATCAGGAGGTCGGTCACGATAGCATACGGCAATGGGCCCTGGAAGCGGGAACGGAATCCAGAGTAGCCCAGATTCGCATTTGCAATGCTATCCGAGTATGCAGCCCAGTTATCCTTGAAATCAGGATCGTAGGTCTTGAATTTTCTCTGCTGGAACGAAACAGAAACCTCATAGAACGTGGTCGGATTGAGTACGTGAGTAGCTTTCAGGCTGCCAAACGCGGACCGCGTTTTTGATTCCGTTACTCGCTTTGACCGGAACATGTTCACGATTGCGCCCGGCCAATCCTGACCGTTCTTCCGGATATTTTCCTCATAACTTCCGGAAAACCGCAACTTGATCGTAGAGAAATCATACACCAGACTTCCCTGGGC
>JACQPU010000044.1 GCA_016207365.1 Ignavibacteriales bacterium
CCGTCGCCTACCAGATGAGCTCGACGCAAGCAATGGAGCGGATCCTGGAAATTCAGATAAGTCCGGAAATCAGCAGGCTCAGAAGGCTCCTCTATTGTTCCGAATGGATCGAGAGCCACGCACTGCACATTTATCTGCTCCATGCTCCGGATTTTCTTGGATTCGAGGATTCTCTCCAGCTTGCCCGGCAGAACCCGGAAGTCGTTAAGAAAGGGCTAAGACTCAAGAAGATCGGAAATGATCTCATGAGTGCGATCGGAGGACGGGAGATTCATCCAATCAATGTGCGGGTGGGTGGATTTTACAAGGCTCCAAGTACCGACGACCTTCGACCTTTTGTAGAAAAGCTCGAGTGGGCTGTTGAAGCCGCGGAAGAAACGGTACGGTGGGCGGGCACGCTCACGTTCCCGGATTTTGAGAGGGACTATCTGTTTGTCTCTCTTCGGAATGGCGGGGAGTATCCTATGAATGAAGGAAGGATTATGGCAAGCGATGGGATGGATATTGCTGTGGATGAATACGAGCGGTTTTTCACCGAAGAGCATGTAGAGCATTCCAATGCTTTGCATTCGATTCGGAACGGTCATGGAGCATATCTTGTCGGTCCGCTTGCGCGTTACGCGCTGAATTTCGACACATTGACTCCGAAGGCACAGGCTGCCGCGCAGAACGCCGGATTGGAGCGCCAATGCCGCAATCCGTTCAAGAGTATTATTGTTCGAAGCGTAGAGCTGTTGTATGCGTGTGAAGAAGCGCTTCGGATCGTCCGGTCGTACGCACCACCCCGGCCGTCCTTTGTTTCGGCTCCAGTGAAAGAAGGCACCGGATATGGTTGCACAGAAGCTCCGCGCGGAATGCTCTTTCACAGGTACACTATCGACGAGAAGGGCCTCATCCGCTCTGTAAAGATTGTTCCGCCCACGTCGCAGAACCAGAAGACGATTGAGGCGGACCTTCACGAATACGTAAGCCGGTTTCTTGACAAGCCGAAGAACCAGCTCACGTGGGAGTGCGAGCAGTCGATCCGGAATTACGATCCGTGCATTTCGTGTGCAACACATTTCTTAAAGCTTGAGATCGTGCAGAGCGGATGAGACGGGGAGCGTAGGGATGGAATGATGGAATAATGATGGGTTGTAATTCTCTTGACCCGAGGAGGACATATGACATCAGCCAACGACGTCCAGCGCTATCTGAATAATTACGGGATTTCGTACCGAGTTGTCGATCACGATCCGGCTTTCTCCTCATACGACGCGGCGAGGGCATCGCAGGTCCCGCAACAGGAATTTGCAAAAACTGTGATTGTAAGGATCGACGGCAAATTCTGGATGACCGTACTGCGTACGGATCACCGCATCAACATTCATGCAATCAAGGCTGCATTTGACGCCCGCGATGTCCATCTTGCCCACGAGGAGGATTTGACGACGCTCTTCCCGGATTGCGAGCTGGGCGCTATGCCGCCGTTCGGAAACTTGTACGGCATCCCGGTACTTCTCGATCAGGCGCTTCTGAGCGACGAGGAGATCGCCTTTAACGCGTGCAATCACAGCAGAGTCATTCGCATGAGACTGAGCGATTACGTCCGGCTTGTGAATCCGCTTATTGGCCGATTCTCCCAGCCTCCGTTCGTCCGTGATCAGGAGCTTTGATCCAGACCATGACATCAGACGGCGGCGGTCATGTCATACTTGGCATCGGTACCGAGGACCGTGGTGACGACGCGGCAGGTCTTATAGCGGCTCGTCGGCTTCTCGGCACAGGGCTGCCCGCCACTGTGCAGATCCTTGCGCTTTGCGGTGACGGCGTTACACTCATGAATGCCTGGAAGGGAGCGGAAACCCTGACGATCATCGATGCCATCGAGGCCGGTGTACCGCCAGGAACAATTGTGAGAATCGATCCATGGAAGCATCCCATTCCGGCAAGAGCCTTTGTTTCGTCACACCTGCTGGGTCTTGCCGAGGCGATTCAGATCAGCATGTCCTTCGGCGAGTTTCCGCGTACGGCAACGATGTACGGAATTCAGGGCAGGTGTTTTGGCATGCACGCAGGTGTCTCGGATGTCGTAATGAGCGCTGTGGAAGAGGTGGTGAAGAGAATTCTTGCTGAAATCGAATCGAACGCCTATCCGGCTGCAGAGAAGCCCGGGAGGCGTTTATGAAACAGTGGTATGCATTTCTTCCGGCCGGCGTCCTGCTTTCCTTCGGTGTTGCCGGCAGCCTGGCAGCAGGGATAATCGCCGAGGGGAATTCTGTATTGCGCTGGACCGACGCAGCGTTCCAGTATCTCGTGCTGGGGAGCGCGGTATCGTTTGTTTTTGTCGCATGGAAGCATAAGGGATTGCTTGAAAGCACAACGTATGCGCTCTCGTTGGCGCTTTTCTGCGCCATCCCTGCGCGGGAGGACACCGTCGGCATGTTCATCTTTATGTCGACATTTCTTCTGTTTGCCTGCGCGGCGAGGACCAGTCTCAAGTTCCAGGATGCAAGTTTCAAGTTCTAAGGTCCAGGGTTCGGGACGCATTCAGAATAAAGAATGCAGCGTCGCGTGTGCGTGCATTGATCCGAGGTTGAGCACCATGGCCATTCTTAAGATTGAATGCGCGGTACTCCAGAAAAACGATGACATCGCTGGTTTCAATCGGCGTCTCTTCGAGCGGTTTGGCATTATGGTCTTAAACATCGTTAGCTCGCCGGGCTCGGGAAAGACGAGCCTCCTTGAGCAGATGCTCGCGCGATTCCGCGGGCGCATCAACGCGGCGGTGATTGAGGGAGATGTGCAGACTGACCTTGACGCCCGGCGTATTTCCGTTTTCGGCATTCCGGTGGTGCAAATCGTCACGGACGGAGGTTGTCACCTTGAAGCCGGTCTCGTGCGCGATGCGGTTGCCAATCTTACGCTTGACGGCGTTCAGCTTCTTCTCATTGAAAACGTCGGGAACCTTGTTTGCCCGGCTAACTACGATCTTGGAGAATCGATGAAAGTCGTTGTCGTGAGCATGACGGAGGGCGACGACAAGCCGTTGAAATATCCCGGGATGTTTCGCAAAGCGTCCATTCTGGTCATTAACAAGATAGACCTTACGCCCCATGTCTCGGCCGATCCCGAAGTTCTTGTGCGGAACGCGTTGTCGATCAATCCAAACCTGAAGATCTTCCGGACATCGTGCACGACGGGGGAAGGAATTGCGGAGCTTTGCACCTGGGTCGAGGAGGAAGTTGCCGTATGGTGATGCGACGTTGCGTCCTCATGCTAAAGATGCACACAACCGGGACGCGACCGCTGCGAGGATTCCGGCCGGGCTGTGGTGGCATGATTTTTGTAACCTTTTCAAGGTTAACCCTTGGAAAGGTTTAACGCAGAAAGGTAACAGGCTCCTATCCCGACAAACAATGAAAACTCGCAGTCTCATCAATGAATTCCTGAAACAAAAGCATTTCGCGTTTATCGGCGTCTCGCGAAACGAAAAAGATTTCAGCAGGATCCTCTTCAGGGCCTTCACCGCCGCCGGCTATGAGGCCATCCCCGTGAATCCGATGGCCATGGAAATTGACGGCAGGAAATGCTTTGGAAGCGTTCGCGACGTCAGTCCCCGCGTTACCTCCGCTCTCTTGTTGCTTCCAAAATACTCGCTCACAAGGGTCATTGTAAAATGCGCCGAGGCAGGCATTACCTTACTTTGGATCTACGGTATCATGGGTCCGCGCGATGTCTCGCGCGAGGTACTTGCCGTTTGCAAAGAATACGGGATTGAGGTCATCCCCGGCTATTGTCCGTTCATGTTCATGCAGAAGGCCGGATGGTTTCACAGGCTTCATGGATCCGTCATGAAATTCGTGGGGATGTACCCAAAATAATGGGGTTTCACGCCTCAGATAATTCCCTAACCTCTCACTGTCCCGGAAAAATCCATTCAGGAGACACGAGATCGTCGAGGAGCTTCCGGTACCGGCCAGGGAGCAACGATAACCCAATCTGATATGACGCATTCGTCCACCCAAACCCCTCCCGTGTAATATACGCGAAGGTCGTCCCAACATTTCCATATTCGGCAAAAACCTGATGTGATCTCTTCACAACATCGTACTTCTCTGTTACTGTACCGTTATAATGCACAGCATTGACAGTGATGGTATAGAGCCATCGATACGCGAGTCGCACCGCATCCTCCCGGTAGCCGTAGGTGCGCAATCCCTCCCATGCGAGCATCTGGTGAGGCGCCCAGCCGTACGGATAATCCCACTGTCTCTGCGGCCGGTCTTCTAAAATCTCTCCGCGCGAGAACTCCGTTGAACTCACCACGCCGCCTTGTTCCTCCAGAAGCGGAAGAACATTCCTGACCAGTTGCGCGGCCTGATCAGGGCTGGCCAGACCTGCCCAGAGAGGAGAGAGCATTGTTGCAGAAAAATATTCCCGGGGGCGATTCTCGCTGACGCTGTAATCGAAAAATATCCCTTTATGCTGATCCCACAGGTAGCGGTTTATCAGAGTTTTCCTCTTTTCCGCACGGGCCAACCAATCCTCAGATCTCTCGTCTCCCCCGCCCATGCCGACGATCTTTCCTCCAAAATGCTCCTTTAGCAGGAACGCGATATCCGTTTCAATTTTGTACAGCAGACTGTTCAGATCGACCGTCACCAAATCCGCACAGCAATTGTCCAGCCTGTAGCTCGTATCGTGCCCCGATTCCCTCATACATCGATCATGCAAAAAATACCTGTCCAGCTCGCTGTCTTTGATTTTCCCCGACCGGTACGCGCTTTCGAACTCATCGGCGCTCATTCCGTGTCGTCGGGCGAACGTGCGGAACACAGCATCGAAATGGCCCGGCTCGACTTCGGGCGGAGGGCCGCTTCCGGCATCGAGATACCTTTGGAGTCCGGTGACAGTTGTTCTCTGAGGACTCATCCAGACATTCCGATATTCCCTCATCGCGGCTTCCAGGCACGTCTTCAACCAGGCCTTTGATTCGGCGTTTTTTGGAAGCGCCTCATAGACTGTCCGAATCATTGATGTCAGAAACGGCGGTTGTGAACGGGTGAGATAATACGTGCGATTGGCATTCAGGATCTTCCCGTAATGAGTAATCTGATACACAAAGTTATCCACCATCGATTTCGCCAGATCCACTTTTCCGTCCTGCAACAATCCCAACGTGATGAAATAACTGTCCCACCCGTACATTTCATTAAACCTGCCCCCCGGGACTACAAAGGGAACGCCTTCCACGGATTCTCCTGATGCTCTCAGTGCAAGCGTAAGGACTCCGTGCGCTCCGTCAATCGACCGGACATAGTGAGGAGTGACGACCGCAGGGAGCATGTTAACGCGGAGTCTTAAGGAGGGATTTCGCGCTGCGGCGGCGGAAAAATAATCGTATGCGGGACGGTCAGAAGACGGCACATAGAGGTACCGGTGCCCGTCACTCGACACGGTTTTTTCGTCGGACAAAATAACAGGCAGACTTTGCTCATCCACGCGACGCGTGAGCCCATCCCAAAAATGC
>JACQPU010000045.1 GCA_016207365.1 Ignavibacteriales bacterium
GGATTATCGAGCGGGGAAAGGTTCAGCTCAGGCCCCAGGATGAAACCAAGGCCACGCCGGCTCCGAAGATCTGCAAAGAAGACTGTAGAATCGACTGGAAGAAGCCGGCACCAACGATTCACAATCTCGTCAGGGGTTTCTCTCCCGCCCCCGCAGCATGGACAACGCTCAATGGGAAGACTATACGGATTACGAGAACCTCACTTGCGGTGACTAAAGAGGGTGGGAGGTTTCAGGAGCCGGGAACCATTATGGGGCCCGGAGTGGCGTTGCTTGTGAGGACAGGTGAAGGATTCATTTCGATCCTCGAACTCCAACAGGAATCAAGACGTAGGATGTCGGCGGAAGAATTCCTTCGCGGGGTTCGGATTAAAGAGGGGGAAAGGTTTGAGTAAATAAGTCTCAAGTTCCAAGTTCACCTGGAACATAGAACGTTAAACCTGAAACTCATCTCCTCGATTGGCAATTGCATGCCCCCCGAAAAAGAGGTATATTCGAACTGATCATGGACTTCGTTCTTTGGGTATCTCGTGTGATGCATGTTGTTTCCGCTGTGGTTTGGATGGGCGGATTGATATTCATGAACGCGGTCTTGAATCCCGTTCTGCGGCATCAGGGAGACATGCCGTCATCAAAAGCGCTTTCTCTTTACAGAAGATTCTTTCCGTTCCTGTGGTCCAGTCTGTGGACCATGCTGGTTACGGGAACGTTCATGGCCCTCTTGAGTCCCAGATTTCTGGGCTTCGATCTCTCCACGACATGGGGTCAGCTTCTCGCAGCAAAGACCGGTTTGTTCGTCCTTTTGCTCATTGTCTCCTGGCAGGCGGTGGCGGTAGTGAGGCGCATCGAGGCGTTTATGGAATCCGATGCCCGCCAGGCCGAGGCATGGAACCGCACTTTTGAAACCCTTGTCCGACGCTCGATTGTGCTGGGAATAGCGTCTTTTCTTTGCGCGGCAGGGATGGCTGTAGCATAAAATGGGTAAGATCATCGTCATAGCAAACCAGAAAGGCGGAGTGGGAAAAACCACTACCGCCATTAACCTGGCTGCCTGCATAGCGGTTGCCGAGCGGAAGACCCTCCTTGTAGATATCGATCCCCAGGCCAATGCGACGAGCGGTGTCGGCCTGACCCCCGCGGAGGGTAAGACGATTTACCAGGTGCTGGTCGGCGACGCCCGCGCCAACGGCGCTGTTGTGGAAACGCAGGTTCCGTTTCTTTCCGTGCTTCCTTCGCACATCAATCTCGTGGGGGCTGAGATTGAAATGGTCGATCTTGAACGCCGGGAGCATCGTCTTGCCGATGCGCTACAGACCGTCAAGGATGACTTTGAGTTCATTGTCGTCGATTGCCCGCCATCGCTTGGATTGCTCACGTTGAATGCCCTGACAGCCGCGGATTCGGTGTTGATCCCGGTTCAGTGCGAGTATTTTGCGCTGGAGGGCCTTGGTCAACTGTTCAACACGATCAACATGGTGAAAAAGAATCTCAATAAGAATCTGGACATTGAGGGCGTACTCCTGACGATGTTTGATTCCCGATTGCGGCTGTCGAACCAGATCTATGATGAAGTCAAGCGGTATTTTGGAGACAAAGTGTTCAAGACCCTTGTGACTCGAAACATCAGATTGAGTGAGGCCCCGAGTTTTGGCAAGCCCATTATTCTGTATGATGCGCTGTCGTCGGGAACCCGAAACTATATGGAGCTTGCAAAGGAAATTCTCGCAAAGCGCGGGAAGCATGCTGAAATGACGTCATTCACCGGAGTCTCACCCTCCTCATGAGCACACAACGCAAGTCGGTCCTTGGTCGCGGCCTGAGCGCCCTTATTCCAAAAGCCGCTCAGAAAGAAGTCAGCATCTACGGCGAAGTGGCACAGGATCGCGGCGGGGTTGGCATCATCGCCAGCATCGAGATTGAGCGCGTGAGGCCGAATCCCTACCAGCCGCGAACGGATTTCGATCCGAAGTCGCTTGACGAACTCGGTCGGTCGATCGTTGAAAAGGGCCTGATTCAGCCAATCACCGTGAGGCGGGTCGATGAACAGTATCAACTCGTGTCCGGCGAACGCCGACTCCGCGCAGCGCAACGGGCCGGTCTGGCACTCATCCCGGCTTACATCGTGGACGTCAAATCCGAAACTGAGTTGCTGGAGCTTGCCCTTGTTGAAAACATCCAGCGTGAAGAGCTGAATCCTATCGAGATTGCCCACGCTTACCAGCGTCTCATTGGAGAATTCAACATTACTCAGGAAGAGGTTGCCCGGAAAGTCGGCAAGGATCGTTCAACGGTGGCAAACTTTCTCCGTCTCCTGAAACTCCCGGAAAGAATCAAGGAAGGGTTGCGCAGCAGCAGATTGACCATGGGTCATGCCAGGGCGCTTCTGGGATTGAATGGAGAAAAGGAGCAGCTCCAGCTCTATGAAAAGATCGTGGGTGGGGGACTGAATGTCCGGACTGTCGAAAGAACCGCACGGTCAAGGAAAAGTAGACCCTCACGCCCGCATGGTCACCATGGTGTCAGTGCGCACAACGCGGAGGAGCAACTCAAGCGGACATTGGGGACGAAGGTGAAAATCCGCGGGAAGGGTGGGGGACGCGGAGAAATCATCATTGAGTACTTTTCGGCGGAAGACCTTGAGCGAATTCTCGAGCTTATCCTCGAGAAACGGCATCGCTGATCTCTGTTGAAAAAGAGGAAGATAAAATTCCATGCTGCGAAAAATCAGGACTGCCAACGCTCCTGCGCCCATCGGGCCCTACAATCAGGCCATCGTTGTGGATGGGAAAACAATTTACACCGCAGGACAGATCGGACTCGATCCAAAAACGAACACCTTGGCTGGAGATGATATTCGCGCTCAAACACGCCAGGTCATCAAGAACCTTGAAGCAATCCTTGTCGCGGCGGGAACATCGATGAAATCGGTGGTAAAAACGACGGTGTTTCTGAAAGACATGGAAGAATTCGCTGCCATGAACGAAGTGTATGCTGAGTTCTTTTCAGAAGCGGCGCCTGCGCGGAGCACGGTGGAAGTAGCGCGTCTCCCCAGGGATGTCAAGGTTGAAATTGAGGCGATTGCCGTCATCGGCTGACTTTGTGAAGCAGCTCATCCGGCTCCTGGCGTTCTGTGTGGTGCACATGACCCTCGTTTGCAGCACCGCCGCGCAGGATCATCTTTCTCTTCGGACCCGCCTCCTCTCCTCTCCTTTCACAGACACAACCGCTCATGCGAATGATTCCATCGTCGTGCCGATGGATACACGGTCACCGGCACTGGCGACGGTGATGTCCGCAATAGTTCCAGGGTCCGGGCAAATCTATGTCAAGCGGTACTGGAC
>JACQPU010000046.1 GCA_016207365.1 Ignavibacteriales bacterium
GATCTGGCGAGCCGCCCTCGCCAGTGAGACCGTCGCCGACTCTTAGGGTACGGTACGGCTCGGTCCCGATGAACGAGTAGCGAGCGAGGCGCTCACCACCTTCAACGCTCTCAAGCAGGAATTCGAGGTTGTTTCTTCCGGACTCAAGTCCATGCTTGATCTTACAGCCCTCGTTTCGAAGAAGCTGGAGGGCATTCGAAATCCTTCTAACGAAAAATCCCCAGCTTCATGATTCATGAACCCATCTGCTTCACCGGCCGCTCCGCCCTCGCGCGACGACGATAGCGCCAAAAGCCGGGAGGAGCTCCTCAGGGAACTCTCCCAACTGCGTCGGGAGTACGTCAACCTCAAGATCCTCGAAGAAGAACATGACCGCGCGCTCGCCGCGTTGCGCGAAGGCGAGGAACGGTACAGGCAGATCGTCGAAACTGCCACTGACATCATCTACCGCATCAGCCCTGAAGGATATTTCACCTACGCCAATCCTGTGGCGGTCAGGATCATTGGTTACGATCTGAACGAAATCATCGGGAAGAACTACATCGATCTTATTCGTCCGGATTTCCGCAAGAAGGCCATCCGCCATTACCTTCAGCAGACCAGGGAACGGATCCCGAGCACGTATTTCGAATTCCCCGCGATGGCAAAGGATGGTCGCGAGGTCTGGCTTGGCCAGAACGTCCAGATCATTCTGTACGACGACCAGATCATTGAACTGCAGGCGGTCGCGCGCGACCTGACAGAAATGCGCAAGGCCGGGGAAGAACGGCAGGCGCTCGAATTACAGCTCATCCAGGCACAGAAAATGGTTTCTGCTGGGAGACTTGCCGGGGGGATTGCCCACGATTTCAACAATATTCTCGGCATTATTCTGGCATATACCAATCTGCTTGAAGAGAGGAACCTGCCACCCGAAAAGGCTCAGATGAGTCTTGATGCGATCACGCGCGCTGTGGAACGTGCGAAGGGGATGATCCGGCAGTTGCTGACGCTAGCGCGCAAGAGCGATCCCTCCCTGGAGTACGTCGAGGTGAACGATGCCGTGAAGGCGTTCATGCACATGATCACGGAAACATTTCCGCGTACCATCGATTTTGCCACTGCGTTTGATGAATCGAATCCCGGCATCCTTGCAGACCAGAGTCAGTTTCAGCAGATCCTCCTGAATCTGTTCGTAAATGCACGGGACGCCATGCCACAGGGAGGAAGGCTGGAAGTCAGCACACTGGTCGTTAATGAAATAACGATGAGCAAGAAATTCGCACAGGCACAATTAACCGCCTACGTATCCATCTCCGTGAGGGATACCGGAACCGGAATGGACGAGGCGACAAAGGCGCGTGTGTTCGAGCCGTTTTTCTCGACGAAGGAGCACGGTCTGGGATCGGGACTCGGTCTCGCGGTTGTGTACGGCATTATCCAGGGACATCGAGGAATTATCGATGTGGAGAGCACGCCCGGAGCGGGGTCGGTGTTTCATGTATACTTTCCTCTTGCAGCGCCGGCGCCAACGAAAGTGAGAACTGAAGCTGACGATCCGGGCCATTTGAGCGGATCGGAGACTATTCTCGTGGTGGAAGATGAAGAATTGCTACGGGACGTTATTTCCGGCATACTGACGCAGCGCGGATATACGGTGCTCTCCGCCGGCGACGGTATCAGCGCAGTGGACCTCTTCATGAAACATCAGCATAATATCGCTGTGGTTCTGTCGGACCTCGGGCTGCCAAAACTTGGCGGATGGGAAGCGTGCGTGACAATGAAGGAAATCAATGCTCGCGTTCCGATTATTGTGGCAAGCGGATTCGTTGAGCCGCGTCTGCGGGCCGAAATACAGAGGACGGGTGCCCAAATCGTTCAGAAACCCTATCAGCCCGTGGAGGTGCTTCGAACGATCCGGACTGTCCTCGACACGATGTGACGGCGCGCGGCTTGATGTCCGAAACAAAGATCAGTACATTCAGGAAAGATAGTCGGGATCACATGCCGCGCTCGCTTGGCGAAATCCAACGAACGAAAACTGGAGTCTGCCCATCCCGTTCTGATCGAACTGGCCCCGTAGCTCAACATGGATAGAGCAGAGGTTTCCTAAACCTTTGGTTGGAGGTTCGAGTCCTCTCGGGGCTACGAAAGGTTTCTCTCGCACACGAAACGTGCGGAATCCTCAGAATGACGAAGGGTTAGCACCATTTCGTTCGCTAACCCTTGTCATTTTGGGACTAAACCTTTGGTTGGAGGTTCTCCCGTTCTTTGCGTTCTTCTGGGAAGGGACCCCTTCTGAGATTGATCGTTGAAAGGGGAGTCCTCTCGGGGCTACCAGGACGGCATCGACGAAAATGCTTCCCGCAGGTTGCCTGGTTTGACTTTGCACAGAAAAAATCGCTAACTGACGTTTGCCCCTTCGGTCCCTCCCGCCGCAGGCGAACTGCTGATAATATTTCCGGAGACTGATCTGTGGATGCCGCACATGTTCTGCAGCGCCTTCACTTCGGGCGTGTCGACGCCGAGTCGGATTACCGGCTGAGCCAGTGCTTTGTGGGGACTGACATGCTCAAGCAGGCGCTCACGCCGCAGCATTCCCTCTTTATCGGGGCCAAAGGATCGGGCAAGAGCGCTCTCTTCCGCCTGCTGTGCGGCGATCTGAGTCAGTGGAAAACCCTTCTGCCAAAAGGCTATGAGGTCATTTTCCGCATCCCCGCCACGGGCCTGCAAAGTGAACGGTATCTCTCCGGCGTGGATCTCGATGAGCTGAGTCCATCGACCGCTAATGACTTCCGCGCATTCTGGCTTTTGTATATCGGCCTGAAAACCGCAACAACGCTCGTCGAAGACTCGCGCATGCAAACGATCGTCGAGCATTCGACAAATCCACGTGTAAAACAACATTATGCAACGCTCGCGCGTGTCGTCAAGATTCTTGGTCTTGTGGAAGGGTCAACCATCGAAAAGCTCAAACAGCGGATCGATAGCCTCATGGAGAACCAGGACCAATCCGAAGCGAGCGCCCCGGTCGAAGTCGCCAGGGCCCTCTCCGTCAATTTCCGCAACCGCACGGGGATGGCCATTATCACGCTTCTGGACGTGATCGATGCCCTCCTTCAGGACACGCACTGTCTTTCCTGGATTCTCCTCGACAAACTTGACCTTTTGTTCTTTGATGATGTCCATCGTTTGCATCAGTCCATCACGGGCCTGGTCCAGCTTCTTGTTGAATACAGCGACAGGTTCCGGAATATTCATTTCAAGATTTTTCTTCGCCGCGATATTTACCAGCAGCTTCGGATCGTCAATAAATCGCATCTGATCAGCTATACGAATGAAATGCGATGGAGAGGGCCGTGGCTTCTCAAACTCCTGGTTGCGCGCGCAATTTCCGATCCCGTCGTGCAGACATATTGCGAAGAACGCATTGGCGACAAGGCGGATGTCTCAGCTGTGATCAACGGATCAGACGAGCTCGTTTTGAGTGTATTCTATTCGATTTTTGAACGATCGATGGGAATCATCCGGAGGGAGGGCTTCGGCTCCCCGACGCATCGGTGGGTCCTGAAAAGGCTTGTGGACGGACTGGGAATGGGATTCCCTCGGGAAATGATTCATTTGGGGAACATGGCGGTTGCGCGGCAAAAGGAATTGAACAGAACGAAGGATGGGGGTGCAGTGTTGGAAGGAAGCCTTATCAGTGCCCGCGCATTGCGAAGGGCATTCGACGCGGTATCTGAATACCGATGCGAAACGTACCTGAATGCGGAGTTCCCTCATCTTCGCAGACACTTCGATGTCTTCCGTGGTCGCGAGACCGCTGTTCTGCTGAAAACGGACTTGGTGAAGAGATTTGAGCAGCTTGATCCGGCGGCGGATGAAGCAGTGAGAACGCTCTACGATGTCGGGTTACTTCTGCCGATAGGAAAGAATCCTGATTCCGCTCTCAAGTTTGAGATTCCGCTGCTCTACAGAAGCGGATTGGGAATCGTGGAGCGCAGGGGGAGGCGACAACGGGAACGACGAAAGGTAGGCGTCGAGAAGGAGCAGGCTGTCAGGCCGGTTGCTCAGAAGAAAGACGTTGTAATAGCAGAGGACGTTAATATCCCGTTTCCACACTCGCGCTAAAGGTCATTCCTCGTAGGCGAATTGTCCGGCCTCGAATTGCGTCGAAACCTTGACGATTTCCCAATTTGCCCATTTCTTCCTGGTCGTGGCCGAGATCTTGCTCACCTTCACGATAGCAGTCTTCGTAACGCGGTACGATTGATACTCGCCTATCGACGTTATTCTGACTTCGTCGGTCGCAAGCCCAGATTCATCCGTGACATAGCGTACAGTCCCGCCGTGGATCGACAGGTTGGAGAGCGAGGGGAGTGGACTGGGCTTGGATGTTCCCAGGCTCTCAATGGCAAGCGAAATCCCCGCCTTGGCTATTTCCTCGGCCTGCATTTGAAAGGAATGAATTACTCCGACCCGGTTTACTGCCCTTTCTGCTTTTTGCAGTCCTGTAGAATAGAGGCCAAGGATGATGGAAACTGCTCCGACGAAAATGACTCTGGAATTTCCCATACGTTCATTTCCCCGTGTCTTGTGAATAAAGTACTGGGAACGGGGTCGTTAGGCGTGTGAAACTACTCTGTGTCGTGATTGGTACCAATGTTCTGTGACGAGATGTGTGACGTTTGTCAAACAGTGATTCGTGTACAACTGCGAATCGCGCCTGAGACATTCGCGGTCGTCGGGGACCCGTGACTTGCAAAGTGCATGAAGTTTTTTAAATTTTCAACTCCCTACTGAAGGATCGACTTCTTCGTATGCGCCTTTCAAAGACGTTTATTCCCACCCTGAAGGAAATCCCCTCGGACGCAGTAATTCCCAGCCATCAGCTCATGCTCCGGGCCGGGCTCATGCGGCAACTAACAGCCGGTGTATACGCCTACCTGCCTCTGGGGTACAAGGCCATGCTGAAGGCCATCCAGATCCTCCGGGAAGAGATGGATGCCATCGGGGGTCAGGAATTTCACCTCCCAGCGCTGAATCCGGAATCTCTGTGGATCAAGACGAAGCGCCGGCATATTCCCAATTTGATTCTCAGTATCAAAGAGCGAGATCTCGTTTTGGCGCCGACGCATGAGGAGGTTGTTGGATGGATCGCGGCAATGCATATACAATCCTACAAAGATCTCCCGCAGATCTGGTATCAGATTCAAACGAAGTTTCGGAATGAGCCCCGCCCGCGTTCAGGAGTGCTCCGCGGTCGTCAATTTATCATGAAGGATTCTTACAGCCTCGATGCGTCGTGGGAGGGATTGGACGAGCGGTATGAGGCCCATGCCGAGGCTTATCGCCGGATTTTCAGGCGTTCCGGTTTGGACTTTTTCGTTGTAGGCGCTTCGAGTGGAGCGATGGGAGGGAGCGGGTCCCAGGAATTTATGGTCGACTCGGAAAGCGGAGAGGATACCGTTGCACGGTGCAAACAATGCAGCTATGCCGCCAATCTGGAAGTTGCAACATCGGGCCTCGCTGGCATCGGTCGTGTGCCCGAAAACAACCCAGTCAAGGAATTTCCGACACCAAACGTCAGGACGATCGACGAACTTGCTACATTTCTGAAAACAACCGATGAACGGCTTGCAAAATCCGTCGTCTATCGCCACGCGGACACTCCGTTACTCATTCTGCTTGTCGGAAATGATCAACTGAACGAGAGTAAACTCTCGGCAGCTCTTGGTGAGGGCGCGGTTCGACCCATTGACGCAGGCGAGCTCAAGAGTCTGACCGGTGCCGATGGAGGTTCGATCGGACCGATAGGCCTGAAGGGATTTCGCATCATTGCTGATAAGCGGTTGGAAAACGCAAACGGCCTTATCAGTGGAGCGAACCGGAACGATCATCACGTAAGGAATATTGATCTCCAGCGCGACGTTCATCTCGACGGATACCATGATCTCCGCACGGTGCTACCGGGTGAACCTTGCCCCACGTGCGGCGCCCCCCTTATCGTCGCTAATGCCATCGAAATTGGCCACATCTTCAAGCTCGGAACGAAATACTCGGAGGCGCTGAACGCGACGTTTCTTGATGAAAGCGGCCAGTCGCAGCCAATCGTCATGGGCAGCTACGGCATAGGGGTGGAGCGGATCATCGCGTGTCACATTGAACAGAGTCATGATGAACACGGCATCATCTGGAACAAAGTGCTCGCTCCTTTTGCGGTGCACATTGTTGCGGCAAGCATGAATAACAAGGAAACGGTGTTGGTTGCCAACCAGACCTACCGGGCCCTTTCCGATGCGGGTATCGAGGTTCTGTTTGATGACCGGGCATCGGTGACAGCGGGATTCAAGTTCAAGGACGCTGACCTCCTCGGTATGCCGCTTCAGGTCATTGTTGGCGAGCGGGGGCTGAAAGAGAAGAAGATCGAAATCAAGCGGCGCGCTACCGGAGAACGAACGATGGTGCCGGCAGATGGCGTCGTGAATGCTGTCCGGTCGATGCTCAGCGAGTAATTCGGCGGAATGCATAAAGGATAAATGCAAACGATGTCTCAGTTCATCCATCTCCATAATCACTCGCACTACAGTCTCCTCGATGGCGCCGCGACAATCGAGGCCATTGTGAACGCTGCAGTGGAGCACGAAATGCCGGCGGTGGCGCTCACAGATCACGGCGTCATGTTCGGGGCTCTTGAGTTCTATCAGAAGGCCAGAAAGGCCGGTGTCAAACCGATCATCGGTTGTGAGGCGTACATTGTCACGCGTGGAAGCAGAAGCGACCGAACCGCGGAGCCGCCTGCACGGGGCCGGGGGCGAGGTGTCTACCATCACATCCTTCTCCTGGCAAAGAATGAAGTCGGATACCGGAACCTCATGAAGCTTTCCACGATCGGTCACGCCGAGGGATTCTACTACAAGCCAAGGATCGACCGCGAGGTGCTCGCACAGCACCATGAGGGTCTGATTGCAACCTCGGCATGTCCGGGAGGCGTGGTGAGCGCACATCTCGTCAATGATGAATACGCGCAAGCACTGGAGGCGGCCGGTTTCTATCGCGAGATCTTTGGGCGGGATTTCTACATTGAAATTCAGAATCATGGAACGGATGTCGAAAAGCCGATCTTGCGCGATGCGCCGAAGATCGCGCGCGACCTCGGTTTGAAACTTGTTGGAACAAACGACTGTCACTACATCAAGCATGAGCATGCGGTTCCACACAACATCATGCTGTTGATCCCGGACGCAAGTAGCACGAACACGCCGGATTATCAGACGCTGCGGTACGGTACGGACCAGCTGTATTTCAAATCTGCCGAAGGCATGGCGGAGGTCTTCCGCGAGTTTCCCGAGGCGATCGCATCAACACTCGAGATCGCCGCGGAATGCAATCTTGAACTCGACCTCAGAAAGAATTACATGCCGGAATTTCCGATTCCGCAAGACGCAGGCGTGCACACACTTGATGAATATCTGGATAAACTTGCCGTGGAAGGGCTGAGGCGGAGGTACGGC
>JACQPU010000005.1 GCA_016207365.1 Ignavibacteriales bacterium
GACCCATACTCTGAAAACAGTTTTGTTACCCTTGTCATCTGCGGTTACGTAGAGCGATTTCGAGTCCGCCGCCCAGGCAACCTCGTCAATGCTGTAATCAAGCTCCTGGGTCAGCGATGTGTACCGGCCCGTTTTCTTCTCCACTAAAACGAGTTGATTTCGATCGGATTCGAATCCCGGCCGATCCATTTTCCGGTAAGCGAGGTATGTCCCATCCGGGGAGTACAAAGGCTGACTGTCGTTGGCCGGATTGTCGGTGATGCGGCGAATGGTTCCCCCCTGAACAGGAACCGCGAAAATGTCGTTGTTTGTGCTGGTAGCGATTTCAGGATCCGTATTGCGCGTAAAGGTCAGTTCCGTGCCGTCCGGCGAGAAATCGTAATCCCATCGCCCACCCAGATCGATGGGCGGCGTGTCATAGTCGCCCGGCGTCACGTCCACGGCGGAACCGCCAGTCACAGGCATAACAAACACATGGCTCCTTTTCCCGTCCTTCCAGGTATTCCAGATCCTGTACGGCAATCTCTCGAAGACCTTCGCCTTAACCTTGCTGGCCGCCAGCGCCTCCTCCCGTTGTTTATTGCAGTCATCGGTGGGGCAGTCGGGAAACACTTCCGACGAAAACGCGACAAGCTTGCCGTCCCGGGAAAGGATCATTCCCGACGCCCCCGTGGAAATGGTCGAGAGCTTTTTCGCTTCCCCGCCGGCGAGGGGCGTGGACCATACCTGCGATTCGCCGTCCCGCGTCGAAACAAAAACCAGCGAGGTTCCATCCGGCAACCACCGGGGATTACTGTTCCCCTTCGGAGCCGATGTAATCTGACTCACGGGTCCTCCGGCGGCAGGAACGCTAAAGAGCGCGCTCGAAACGCTGTTGGTGTTCTTATCGTGCCGAGTTCCAACAAAGACGACCGTCTTACCGTCCGGAGAAATCTGGGGGTCGGAAATGCGAACCAAGCCAATCAGATCATCGAACGTGATCGCCCGCTGCTCTTGGGCGGCGACCGTCCCGGCCATTGCAACAAACATGATGGCAATGAAAAAACGCTTCATAGCTCTCTCCTTGCTAACCTGTGTGTGACCCTGTTCCTTCGCCGTTCTCCTCGTGATACGCGAGCGTGCGGATAATTGATCGGAATTGCTCGGGCATGGTTTCGAAGGCGTGATCCCAGCACAGGTTGTTCGACAGAAACCAGCTTGCCAGAATGTTGCCGTCATCGTTTCGCCACCTGTCCCAAAAGCCGTCTCCGGGCCGTTCGATCTTCCAAAAAAACTTCTTTCCGCACTTCTTGCATGACGTGTCTTTCACATAGGGCATGGCATTACTTCCTTCGGGTGTGAAGTTTCCAGATGATCAACATACGGAGAATTCCTTACGTACCGCAAGGCGATTCAAACCCATCCGCGCAATTTGCATGCTTCCGCCACGCGCGCGACCGCGACCACCATCGCACCGAGCCGAGGGTGAACGTTTTTCTCCTTAACAGCCTCATGTACGGCCCGCGATGCCGCCGTAATCTTCGCGTCAAGTCGCTCATGAACGACCGCCTCCTCCCAGAAATACGAGTATTGATCCTGAACCATTTCAAAATAGGAGACCGTCACGCCGCCTGCGCTGCCAAGAATGTCCGGAATAACATGAATCCCTTTCTTGAACAAAATCAGATCAGCCTCCGGCGTTGTGGGACCATTGGCCAATTCGCAAACGATCCTGGCTTTAAGCTCCGAGGCATTGGATTCGTTAATCGCATTTTCCAGGGCGGCAGGGTACAGCACATCAACCTCAAGTTTCAGCACGTCATCCCGCGGGATCGGCTTGCCTCCGGGGAAACCCTCAAGAGTTCCTTTTGTAAGCTTATAAGTAACGAGTTCTTTCGGATTCATGCCTTTCGGATTGAACAATCCGGTTCGCGAATCACAAACGGCCACAAGTGTACCACCACCGAGTAATTCCTGATGAAGCAAGGCAGCCCGCTGGCCCGCGTTCCCGAATCCCTGGATCGCGTACGTTCCACGCGGATCAACGCCCCGCATGACACATGCCTCCCGAACACTGATAACACCGCCACGCGCTGTGGCGTCGCGCCTCCCCTCGGTACCGCCAATTTGCTTCGGCTTGTCTGTAAGCACACCGGGCTCATGGATGCCGTGGATCGTTTCAAACTCGTCCATCATCCACGCCATGGTCTGAGGATTCGTGTACACGTCGGGCGCAGGAATGTCCTTGTCAATACCAATCGAATGCGCAATACCGCGGATGTACCCCCGCGCGATCTGCTCCAGCTCACGCTGGGACATCGACCTTGGATCGCACACGACGCCCCCCTTCGCCCCACCAAGCGGCAGGTCAACGACTGCGGTCTTCCATGTCATCCATCCCGCAAGGGCGCGGATCGTGTCAACGGTCTCGTCCGGATGAAACCGGATCCCCCCTTTTGCAGGTCCCCGCGCATAATTGTGTTGAATGCGATGACCATGGAAAATTCGCGTCTCACCGGAATCCAGTCTGACTGGAATCGTAAACTTGAATTCACGCTGTGGCCATAACAGCAATTCTGTCGTTGCCTTGTCAAGGTTCAACAGCCGTGCTGCCTCCAGTACCTGTTGTTGTTGAACCTGAAACGAGTTATACGTTCCCATGATGTTCATCCTTTGATGACCGCGGCGGTACGGGACGACGGCCGGAATCGCGCACGTCGAGGAGAATCCTGTACCAACAATGACGGCATACGAGCGCATGATCGACACTGAGAAGAACCTGCTCCCACGGGCTCAGGGGATTGCCACAGTGAGGGCAGGCGTCGGGAACCTGCCTAAGATGGTCGGAATTCGCTGCCCTGTCCGGGCTTGAGGATGATTCCCTTGTTTTCATGACCATTCATTTTGACAAGGAGTGGCTTGTCGAATCGGAGATGACGGACAAACCGCTTCCGCTCCGCCGGGTCACAGGCACGGAGCCATTCCCAGTCGACGAAATCCCCGTTCCCCGTCACGGTGAAGTATCCTACCATAAACGAGGTGATATTCTGAAAGAAATGCGAGCCTTGCGAGGGGGCGACCTCGAGGTCTTTGAACCCTGCTTCAACGATGACACGGGCGCCTGAGATGTGCTCCCATTTCACCGGGATCCCGAGCCACGGGTCAAGTGTTCCCCATCGGCCGACACCAATCAACACGTACGGCCTCCCTTCATCGATGAGCTTCTCATTGAACTGATTGACTTCACGTGCCACCTCCTGCGTCTTGGACCTGTCGAAATCCTCCAAATCTACGACAACAACGTCCCTGACATCCCTGATCACTCCGTGGCCAAGAACGTGAGAGCTACTGCACACGGCACCCTCCCGTCCTACTTGCTCAATAGTCAATTGCTCCATCTCTCTGCTCAGCACCAGCGGCCTCATTTGCACCAGGGCGAACTCCCGCGGCTTTCCCGAGGGAACGGACATAGTCACCGCAAACTCGATCTCCACGGGCGTCCCCATCCCCCATGTACCCATGTCGAGAAGCAATTCGACGATCGAAGGAAGCGGAAACAGATTATGATTGAGAATCGGTGAGAATGTTACGATTCTCATCCCATCCCGGGCCAATCCATCGTACAACGCGTCGTTTTCGCGCGAATACGTGGAGCCCGTAAACTGGAGGGTGGCGTCTTCTTCTGCGATCGAGAGCGGATACCGTTTGAGGAGAGCGTCCCGAGCTTCGAACGATTCCAGCGGGGATTGGTTGAGCTCGAGCGCGTAAAAATCAGTCTGATTATTTCGTAGCGCCTGATCCGTGGTCGAGAACTGAAGAAGGTGCTTCGGATATTTGGGACAAAACCGGACCGTCATTCCCCCATCGACAATCGTTTTCCCCAGGCCGTGCGCGACAGAGACAATGCCGTCCTGCGGTGTCTGCGGCGGAACCGGATAGAAATTATATGACTTCGCCACGCCGGAAAAATCCGGATAAAACCGCTGGCGATGCTGGGCACCCACCATGCGCTGAATGATCACGGCCATCTTTTCTTCTTCAAGACGGTAAGACGTAACCTTGAAGTAGTCTTTTGCCCCCCGGTAGAAGGTCGACGCATACACCCGTTTGACCGTGGAAACCAGTTCCCGAAGCCGTACGAACGGATCCGGATTGTTGTTTGGAATCATGTAGGTTTCGTACACGCCGGCGAACGGATGATACTGCGAATCCTCCAACAGGCTCGATGATCGCACGGCAAGGGGACCCCGGACAAGATCCAGGAAGGCAGCGAGGCTTCCCAGGACATCCTCCGGAAACTCCGAAGCCTCCAGGAACTTTCTCGTGATAGTTTCATCATCCGTCGTTTTGAGCGCAAACTTCCGGAGATTGTTCTCATCCACAAACTGATCGAATATCTCGGTTCCGAGAATCACCGCCGGTGGTACGGTGATTTGAATACCCGCGAATTTCTCTCGGAGTTGGTAGTTGTTGATCAGGATGTTGAC
>JACQPU010000040.1 GCA_016207365.1 Ignavibacteriales bacterium
CTTGTGAAGGACCAGGTACAGACTTGTCCCCTTGAACCAGTCAAAGTGAAAGGATTGGATGAGGCGATTGAGGTGTGGGAGGTGGTGGTGGAGGACGATGTTGTGGCCGGACACGATGGGAAGGATTAACAAGATGGACAGGATTGGAGGGCGATGTTGTCGCGGAACACGATAGGAAGGATTGACAGGATGAACACGATTGGGAGTGCGGGGGTCCGTTAACATCAAATCATACATGGGGGGTAACTATGAAGTCAATCGACGAATTGACGCACAAGATTATTGGGTGTGCAATGCAGGTACACAACACTTTGGGGAACGGCTTTCAAGAGGTCATTTACCAACGGGCTCTGGCGGTGGAATTCGAATATCAGGGGTTGTTCTTTGAAAGAGAGAAGGAGATGGAAATATTCTATCGCGGGAGGAACATCGGTACACGGAGGGTTGATTTCCTGGTGGAGCAATCGGTCATGGTCGAATGGAAGGCAGTCGAGAAAATCGAAAACTCGCACAAAGCCCAGGCAATCAACTATCTCGAGGCGTATGGTCTCGCCGACGGGCTTCTCATCAACTTCGGGGGATTAAGTCTTGAGTTCAAGCGAGTTTTCAACAAGAACCTTGTTTCTGCTCGACCTCATCCTGTCCATCCTGTAAATCCTTAAAATCGTGTCCAGACAATTACGCGAATCCTATCAATATTGCGAACAGCTTGCGTTTTCCCATTACGAGAATTTCCCCGTTGCGTCTCTGTTGATTCCGCGGGAGAAGAGAAAGCACGTGGCGGCAATCTACGCGTTTGCAAGGATCGCCGACGACTACGCTGATGAACCCGGCCTGATTGCCGCTGAGCGACTCGAAAAACTCCGCACCTGGGAGCAACAGCTTTCTGAATGCTATGGTGGAAAGGCAATCCATCCGGTTTTTGTTGCTCTCGGCGAAACGGCAAACGAGTTCAGCATTCCGCAAGGTCTGTTTCACCGACTGTTGAAAGCTTTTGGTTCAGATGTGACAACAACGCGATACGAAGTATTCAACGATGTTCTGGCGTATTGTACCAATTCTGCAAATCCCGTTGGACGTCTCGTCCTTCTCTTGTTTGGCTATGTGGATAAGCACCTTGCCATTCTCTCTGACCACATTTGCACCGCTCTACAACTCACCAATTTCTGGCAGGATCTGTCGGTGGACCTTGCAAAAGACCGGATCTATCTTCCGCTTGAGGACCTACGCAGATTCGGCGTGACCGTAGAAGAACTTCGGTCGCGAAAAGCATCAGAAGCGTTCCGGCATCTCATGGAATTCGAGGTCGAGCGGACCGCCAGCCTCTTTGAACAGGGGAAACCACTACTGCGGGAGGTGGGGAAGGACCTCCGTCTTCAGCTTAGAATGACCTGGCTGGGTGGAATGGAAATCCTGTCAAAAATCCGCCGAAGGGATTTTGATGTCTTGAGCCATCGGCCTGTGTTATCCGGCCTGGACAACGCCCGCTTGGTACTTAAGGCAATTGTGTGAAGAGTATCGCGTACGTGCTTCCCTCCCCGCGTCCCGCCGGCTAGACCAACATCCGGCGCCGGCCCCCTCGACGTATCGTATGTAATCTGAACAACCCCGACCTTGCCGGCATTCACAGCGTCTTCAGGCGTGATCCTTCAGTGAATCCCGAAACGACATTCCGAACTCCCGGAATCGGTGTGTGAGGATTGACCTTGACTCCGAAGGTGTGTATCTTGCAATACTGGAGTCCACCGTGCCTGCGCATGCCGCACATATCCTTGTCCCAGATTACTCTCAGAACAGGCTGAGCAATTTCTACGTCTCATTCCTGTCCCTCCCTCCGCCCAAAAGGGAAGCCATTGAAACGATTTATGCCTTCTGCCGGTACACCGACGATATCGTCGATCAGGATGCTGATCCGAAGGAAAAGCACAAGAGGTTGAGGCAATGGACGAAAGAGGTGCAGAGAGCGCTCGACGGAGCGTCGAGATTTCAGTTGCTCAACAGCCTTGGGGCAGTCATCAGGAGGTTCAAGATTCCCGCGGACCATTTCCGTGAACTGCTCAAAGGAATGGAAATGGACCTGCGAAAGCAAAGATACGAAACCTTCAATGAGCTTGAGATCTACTGCTATCGGGCGGCGTCGACCGTTGGATTAATTTGTGGGGAGGTTTTCGGATATCATCAGCCGAAAACCAAGGAATATGCGATTAACCTCGGGAAGGCACTTCAACTCACCAATATACTGCGCGATATCAAGAGCGATGCCAGACGAGGGCGCATTTATATACCGCAGGAGGATCTCCGTCGATTCGGCTATACTGAGGAGGAATTGCTGGAAGGGAGGTACAACGAGCGATTTGTGGCGTTGATGAAATTCGAATGCGAGCGGGCCCGAGCGTATTTCCGAAAGGCAAAAGCCTCGCTGGCAGAGGAAGACAAGCCGCTGTTCCTTGCAGCACGCATCATGGGAAACATTTATTATCTTCTGTTGAGGCGAATCGAAAGCAAGAATTATGATGTGTTTTCAAAGCGCATCCGTCTCGCGCCGCCCGTCAAGCTGCTCGTTGCAATGGTTCTTCGTTTGCGCAACGGCCTTCCCAGGAATTTCCATCGCTACGTCCGCACAGAGCTCCCGGCGTAACAGGGCGTGCTTTTACTTCTTCCGTCTCTCTTCTCGCTTCTCACTTCCGAGTCTTCCAATTGCCCTACGATGTGCTTATAATCGGAGGAGGCATCTCAGGCCTTTCCGCGGCCGTCGAGCTTTCCTCCCGCGGGGCTTCGGTCCTGCTCCTTGAGCAGCGACCTCACCTTGGCGGGCGCACGTATTCTTTTAAGGACCGAAAGACCGGAGATTCCGTGGATAACGGGCAGCACCTGCTGATGGGGTGCTATCACGAGACGAGAAGATACCTTGAAATCATCGATTCAGCCCACCTCGCGGAATTACAGAAGAATCTCCGCATCGACTTTATTCACGCAAAGAAGGGGAGCGCTGCTCTTAAATGTCTTGCGCTTCCCGCCCCGCTGCATGTCCTCTCGGGTCTTCTGCGGCTCAAAACGCTGTCGTTTGCCAATCGGCTGAAGCTTCTTCGGATCGGAACAGAACTCCTGGCCGCGTCCTCGGTCAAGGAATCGGAGCTTGCATCACTAACGGTTGATCAATGGCTGGAGAAGTGTGGTCAGCCGGAAGAGAACCGGAAATATCTCTGGGATATCATCGCCGTCGGTTCGCTGAACGATGAGACGAGCAAGGTGTCGGCCCTGCTCTTTTACCGTGTGCTGAAGGCGGCGTTTCTTGGAAATCGCTTGAACGCATCGCTGCTTGTTCCGCGTGTGGGACTGAGCGAACTTCTGGTGCATCCTGCCGAAGAATATCTCAAGCAGAAAGGTGTGGTTATCCGGAAGGGGGCGGAAGTGCAGAAGATAGAAGGGGGGAGGGATGGCGTGATGGCGGTCGTGTGCAACCGAAGGCGAGAGAAGGCAAGGAGCTACATCAGCGCAATACCGTACTTCGCCCTGCAATCAGTACTCGTTGATTCCTTCAAGTCGTCCCCTTCGTTGGCTCGCCTTTCCCGCTTTCAATCCTCGCCGATCATCACGCTTCATCTGTGGTTTGATCGCACGGTCATGGAGCAGGAGTTTGTCGCGGTTCTCGATTCCACGGTGCAATGGATCTTCAATAAGTCCGCATTGCTTGGGATTCAACGAAAGGATCAGCAATTGTCCCTCGTCATCAGTGCAGCGTCGAAGATCGTGAATCTCCCAAAAGAGCGGCTGGTCCGTATTGCCTTGAATGAGCTTTCGGAGCTGCTTCCGCATACACGCGAGGCCCGGCTGGTCCACTCCCTGGTCATCAAAGAGAAACGCGCAACGTTTTCGCCCGTGCCGGATGTGATTTCGTTACGACCTGGAACAAGGTCCGGGATTCCGAATCTCTTTCTGGCAGGAGACTGGACCGACACTGGTTTTCCGGCAACGATCGAAGGGGCGGTGATGAGCGGAAGGAAGGCGGTGGAAGAAGTATTTTCGCTGTTAAGATGAACGCCGACATCGGTCATCAATTCCCGAAATCTCCGCGCGATGTAGGCAATGACGATTTCGGGAAGTGTTAAGCTCGGCGGGTAATGTGGCAGTTTCAGCCCGGAGCGAAGTCGAAAAGCTGACCCCTGAGCCGTGACCCATACCTTCCATCATCCATCCTCCATCCCCCTGTCGATTACATCACGCCTTGCGGGTCTACATCAATCGTTACCAAAACCTGTCTTCTCTTCAATTCTGCTTCGACTTTCTCTCTCGCACGCTTAAGGGCCTCGAGTACTCGCCTCCCGCTCGGGTCATTCACCTTGGAATTCTTTAACAGAATAAACTTCCGAAACCGGTTCCGCACTTTCGGAATCGCCGCGTCAGCGGGGCCGAGGAGACGCGATGTTTTCTCCACACCGTCGTTCTTCAGAATCTGACCGAATTTCTGTGCGGCAGATTGAACCTCTCCTTCATTTTCTCCACTGAATTCAACAAGAACGATCCTCGAAAAAGGCGGGTACTCCAGTTCCTTCCTGTAAGCCAGCTCTTCTTTATAGAATCCCTTATAGTCATGCGTCAGAACATGCTTCAGGCTGTAATGCCCCGCCTGCATCGTCTGAATAACGACTTCTCCCGCAAGATTGCTCCGTCCGGCTCGTCCCGCAACCTGGGTCAGCAATTGGAACGTCCGCTCGGCCGACCGAAAATCCGGCAAGAGCATCTGGGTGTCTGCCGAAATCACGCCCACGAGCGTGACATGTGGGAAATCGAGCCCCTTTGCAACCATCTGCGTGCCCAGAAGAATGTCCGCCTGCCGCGAGCCGAATTGCTCAAGAAGCTTTGAGTGCGACCCTTTTCTCGTCGTAGTGTCGAGATCCATGCGCAAGATGCACGCATCAGGAAACTTCTGAGAAAGCTCCTCGTGAACTTGCTGCGTTCCAAATGCGTGAAAACGTATGTCAACTCCGCCACACGAAGGGCAGACAGTGGGCGGTTTAGTGACCGCCCCGCAGTAATGACAGCGCAGATGCTTCTTGACGCTGTGATACGTCAGCGTGACATCGCAGTTTCTGCATCGCTCCACGTACCCACACTCGAAGCACTCGACAACGTGCGAAAATCCGCGACGGTTCTGAAGCAGAATAACCCCTTCGTTCTTCTGAAGACGCAACAAAATCTGCTGTTCGAGAAGTCTGGAGATCGAGGTTTGCGGCATGTGCTTCGGGAATTTCTCCCCACTCTCACGAAGCTTCGTACGAATGTCGGCAAGAAATGCCTTTCGCTCCTTCGTCATGTCCACGATCTCGATCGTCGGTAACCGCGCTTGATCGACCCGATCAGGGAGCTCGAGGAGCGTGTATTTGCCGGACTCGGCATTGTAGTAGCTTTCAACAGACGGTGTTGCAGAGCCGAGGATCACGACCGCGCCTGCAAGCGATGCGCGGTACACGGCAACGTCGCGGGCGTTGTAGCGGGGAACCGCGTCGAATTGCTTGTAGGAAGCTTCATGTTCCTCATCGACCACAAGGAGTCCAGGATTTGCCAACGGCGCAAAGATCGCGGAGCGTGGACCGATGACAATGGAGACC
>JACQPU010000041.1 GCA_016207365.1 Ignavibacteriales bacterium
CGGAAAAAGGATGATTGCAACCTCTTACTTGACTCAACCATGAAAATTCATTAGCATTTATCGCCCTCCATCCTCTGCACTTCTTTCATTGGGGGTTCATATGAACCGTTTTCTTCTTCCGCTTCTCCTCCTGACCAGGGGGGCAACGAGCCAGACTGTCTACGACATGCCTTTTGCATCGCCAGGGAATGTCATTGAACTCACGGTTGAGAACTCATCCCGAATGCCTCAGACCGCGCTCACCGTGAAACCGGCACAGGTCCCTTCGTGGATCATTCTCGAGTCGCCCGAACACTCCATCGCTCTCCTTCCGGGTGGAGAGAGACATGTGGCCCGGTTCCACTTCTCCATTGACAGGACCGCACCGGTGAACTCCAACCATTCTCTTTCGTTCACAGTCACGTCTTCCGATGGACACCTGTGGACGAAAACGATTGCAGTCAGAGTCAGTCCGCCGCAAACCTTCGGGCTGTTTCAGAACTACCCAAATCCGTTCAATCCGACAACAACGATCAGTTACCAGCTGCCTGTGGAAGGGCTGGTGACGATCCGCATTTTTAATCTGATTGGTCAGGAAGTGGCGCTACTGGCAGAGGGGATCAGGACTGCCGGTTATCATCAGGAATCCTGGAATGCGTCGGGATTCTCGAGTGGAATGTACATTTATCACATCAAGTCGGTAAGCACCGATGGGAGGGAATTCTCGGAACGGAGGTCGATGATGTTAGTGAGGTGAGGTTTGGCAGGGGGATGGAACACGGATCCAGACGAAACAAAACGGAAACAACACGGATTCGCCCGTACTTGCCAGCAGGAGGCGGCGTGTTCTGTCCCCCAGCCCTTACACCAGTCTTTCAGTCCCCCTCCCCGCGATCAGCAACACGTATTCCCCGCGCGTCGGCTTTGATCCAATTTCCTTTACCACTGAAGAAAGCGGACCGCGGACAATTTCCTCGAATTTTTTTGTCAGTTCCCTTGCAATCGCCACCTGGCGGTCCCCAAACACTTCCAGAATCTGTCCCAGGGTCTTGACGATCCTGTGCGGCGACTCGTAAAGAATTACCGTTCGCGTTTCCTCCTTCAGCGCCGCAAGTTTTGTTGCCCTCCCTTTCTTAACAGGGAGGAACCCCTCGAACACAAACGAATTTGTCGGAAGGCCGCTAATGATCAGAGCGGAGATGAATGCGGACGGGCCAGGGATCGGAATTACAGGAATCCCGTGCTCGAGGGCAGCGATGACTACCGTATGGGCCGGATCGGAAATCCCCGGCGTGCCGGCGTCGGAAACAAGCGCAATGGATTTCCCGTTGCTCAAAAGACGAACAAGCTGCGGGGTGCGCTGCTTCTCATTGTAGCTGAAATAACTCAGCATCGGCTTGCTGATGCCGTAGTGATCCAGGAGGATTCTCGTTTTGCGGGTGTCTTCGGCTGCGATCAAATCGACTGCGGCGAGGACCTTCAGGGCGCGGTAAGTGATGTCTTCAAGATTGCCAATAGGCGTGGCAACAATGTACAGCGTACCGGGGGAAGTGGGCTGTGTCACGATGGATCGTCAATTTTCGATTTCCAGTTGCCAATTTGACGCATCCCCACAATTGGCAATCGGAAATTGGCAATTGGAAATCCTCATATTCCCCAATCTCTCACATACCGAAAATCCACATTCACCGTGCGGTAGGAGATCTTTGCAATGAGCGGCGGACGACGCTTGAACTGGTTCTTCCGGATCAGCTCTTTGACCTTCCCGATGAACGGCGTCTTGAATCCCATTTTCAGAAGATCGGCGTCGGTTCGACGTTCATCAATCATGAAATAAAGCAGACGGTCCACATCCCGATATAAGAATCCCATTTCCCCTTCGTCGGTTTGTCCGTCCCAAAGGTCGGCGCTGGGCTTCTTTTTGACGATCGGTGTGGGAATGCCGAGCTCTTCAGCGAGCTGCCAAACCTGCGATTTATACAGGTCGCCGACCGGATTAATGGCTGACGCCATATCGCCATGCAGCGTTCCGTATCCCAGCATGATCTCGGTCTTATTGCTCGTACCGAGGACAAGCGCATTTTCACGCGCCGAAAGGTCGTACAACACGATCATCCGCATCCGCGCCAGAACGTTTCCACGACGCACCTTTTCTTTCACCTTGTGCTGATCGCAGTACCCATCGGTCATTGCCGTGATATCCACAGTTTCCGTCCGGATCCCCAGTTTTTCTGCCATCAACGCAGCATGCGTCGCACTCTCGGGATTGCTCAACCTATAGGGCATGATGACCCCAAGGATGTTCCTGCTTCCAAGCGCTTCCGCTGCCAGGGCGGCGACAACAGCGGAATCCACTCCGCCAGACAGTCCCACAACCGCCCGCGAAAATCCCGCCGACGTTGTCTCGTCGGCCAGGAATCTCACAAGTAGATCGCGAACAAGCTTCGCATTGATTCGTACGCCGCTTACGCCGTCTTTATCAGGTAGTTCCATCTACTCTCCCGCTGCGATTTCCTTCAGGGCTTTCCGAATGATTCCCACACCCTCGTCAACCTCGCTCTTTTTCAGATTGAGAGGCGGACGAAACCTGATGGAGCGATCCCCGCATCCAATCAGAATGAGGCCTTCTTCGTAGGCCTTGCTTCTCAGCTGGTCTCTGTTTTGTGCGCTGTCGAGATCCATGGCACAGAACAAACCCCGCCCACGCGCGTTGCTGACAAGGGTTGGAAATTCCGTTTCCAGATTTCGGAGCGATTCATGCAAATGGTCCCCAAGCGTGGCCGCGTTCTCCACGAGACGCTCTTCATGGATAATCTCCAGCACCCGCGCGAACCTCACCATATCCACGAGGTTCCCTCCAAACGTGGAATTCAGCCTGCTCGGCTTATGAAAAACATTTTCCATCACGTCGTCAATCCGCGTACTGCAGAGAAATCCGCAGATGTGGGTTTTCTTTCCGAACGTGATCATGTCCGGCTTCACGAAATACTCATGCGCCCACATCTTGCCGGTTATGCCGATGCCGGTCTGCACTTCGTCAAAGATCAGAAGGATTTCATTCTCGTCGCAAACGGTTCTGAGGGCCTCAAAAAACTCCTTCCGGAAGTGATTGTCACCGCCCTCGCCCTGAATGGGTTCAATGATCAATGCGGCAATGTCATCAGGATTATTGATGAGAGCCTGCTTGATCTGCTGGAGTGCGATGGCTTCCTCTTTCTTGACCTCCTCAAGGTTCTTTGCAGTCAAAGGAAACTTCACAACCGGATTATGAATACGGGGCCATTTGAATTTCGGGAAATAATTCGTCTTCACCGGATCTGTGTTCGTCAGGGAAAGTGTGTAACCAGAGCGGCCGTGAAATGCCTTTCGGAAATGAATTACCTGCCAGCCGCGCTCTTCGGTATATCCCTTCACGAAATTCTTCCGCACCTTCCAGTCGAACGCCGTTTTCAGCGCGTTCTCCACGGCGAGCGTGCCGCCGTCGATGAAAAACGCGTAGGGCAGATATTCAGGCATGGCGATCCGGGCAAACGTCTCCACGAATTCAGCCATCTCGACCGTATACGCGTCGGAGTTCGACGGCTTGTTCACGGAAACGTATGAGAGTTTTTCGAGAAAGGCGGGATCGGTGAGCTTCGGATGGTTCATCCCAACGGAGCTCGAAGCAAAGAACGTAAAGAAATCGAGATACCGTTTGTTGTAGCGCGAATCGTAGAGATAAGCGCCCTGGGAACGCCGGAGATCGACGACAAGATCGAAGCCGTCGACCAGCATGTGTTTCGAGAGGGTGGAATGTACCTCTGTCGGAAGCACTTTCACGGGGCTTCCGGTGGTAGGCTTGGTTAGGACTGCAGATCCGTTTTTCTTCTTCGGAGCAGTCTTTTCCGCGCTTCGGAGATCAAGAATATTGCCGGACATGGAACACCTCCTCTTTCAAGGATGAATGGTACAAACGCGTTGTGATATTGAACAGGCCCATACAACGCCATCCTCAGAAGAACTCCTGGTGTTCGAAAAACTGGATTACAAAGTAAACGCGTCCGGTCATAGGAGAATTCTCAATTCCAAATTCCCATTGCCAATTTGAGGTTCGAAACAAATCGGAAATCTTACGTATCTATTTGTGCCCTCTGGAGTTTCCCGCTGTAATCCACGTAGACGGTCTTCCATTCGGAATAGAATTCATAGACCGTCCACCCGCCCTCTCGGTGTCCGTTTCCGGTTTCTTTCACCCCCCCGAAGGGCATGTGGGCTTCCGCTCCAATGGTCGGTGCATTAATATACGTTATTCCCGCCTTAATATCACGTATGGCCTGATAAGCATTATTAATGTCCTGCGTGTAAACCGACGAGGACAAGCCATATTTTGTTGAATTTGCTACTTCAATCGCCTCGGCGATGTTTTTCACACGGATGACGGAAAGAACGGGTCCGAAGATTTCCTCGGTTGCCACACGCATGGAAGGTGTGACCTCACCGAGAATGGTCGGCTCGTAGAACCATCCTTTGGCAAGTCCATCTCCCGCCGCTCGTTTACCCCCCGTCAGTACCTTCGCACCTTCTTCGGTGCCAATCTTCACGTACTTGTCGACGGTCTCCACTTGTCCCTGATTGACAAGCGGACCGACGTCCGTTCCTTCCTTTAAACCATCGCCAAGCTGGAGTTTCTTTGTTCGATCCAACAGCATCGACAGAAAGCGGTCGTAAACTTTCTCGTGAACAACGAGACGACTCGTTGCGGTGCAGCGCTGACCGGTGGTTCCGAACGCACCCCAGAGGACCCCATCGAGGGCAAGATCAAGTCGCGCATCGTCCATCACGATCTGAGCGTTTTTTCCACCCAGCTCGAGCGATACTCGCTTCAGAGTTTTGGCGGCAACTTCCGAGATCTTCCTTCCGACGCCGGTCGATCCTGTGAAGCTGATCAGATCGATATCCGGATGCTCCACGATCGCCGTACCCACCTGACTCCCTCCGCCGTGAACAATGTTTACGACGCCGTCGGGAATGCCCGCCCCGACAAGGATTTCAACAAGCTTTGCCGCTGTTTCCGGCGTGTCTGATGCAGGCTTGAAGATTACGGTGTTTCCGCACACAAGAGCCGGAAACATTTTCCACGTGGGAATCGCCATCGGAAAGTTCCATGGTGTGATGATGCCGGCAACGCCGATCGGAACACGGATGGCCATATTGAACTTGCTTGAGAGCTCTGACGGAACGGTATGGCCGAAGAGTCTCCGCCCTTCCGCAGCGGCGTAGTACGCCGTGTCGATTCCTTCCTGTACGTCTCCTCTCGTTTCCAGAAGAACTTTGCCCATTTCACGGGTCATTGTTGTCGCGAGTTCCTCCTTGCGGGCCGTCAGGAGGTCGCCGACTTTCCGAAGGATATCTCCACGTGCGGGCGGAGGTACGAGTCTCCATTTTTCAAAAGCCTTGCGGGCAGCCTTCACCGATTCATCTACATCTTCCTTGCCAGACAGCGGAAACGTGCTCAGAACCTGGTCCCAGGTAGCGGGATTCCGGTTTTCAAACGTCTTCCCGGATTTTGCATCGACCTCTTTGCCGTCAATGAAGTTCTTATAGTGCTTAGCAATGAAACACCTCTTTTCTGTCGCTTGTAAAGATCTTCCGCCTAAACTCAGGTTTTTCGCCAGAACCGTGACTATCCGTTTGTTTCTGTGTGTTTCCGTGGTCCATACTTCAGCCCAACC
>JACQPU010000042.1 GCA_016207365.1 Ignavibacteriales bacterium
AGAATCCCCTCTCTGTCATGTACCGCTATCTAACAAGCCCGCGATGGAGCTCTCCCCGCTGGTATATTGAAGGGATTGCCGTCTTCATGGAAACATGGAATGCAGGGGGCTTGGGCAGAGCGCAGGGTGCCTATGATGAAATGGTATTCCGTACTCGAGTGGCAGAACGTAAACCACTCTACGATGTTCTGGCTATTGAGGCCGAAGGCACTGCTGTTGATTTCCAGGCCGGCGCGCTTTCATATATGTATGGTACTCGCTTCATGAGTTACCTGGCTTATACGTACGGGCCGGAGAAGCTTGTGCGCTGGACTGGCCGGCAGGAAGACGGCAAAGCGTATTTCGCCTCGCAGTTTGAGCATGTGTACGGCCTTCCGCTCAAAGATAGCTGGAGTGCATGGATCGATTCAGAGAAACAATGGCAGCAAGAGAATCTCCGAACGATCAGAGAATACCCCGTCACCAACGACCGGTCGCTTTCCCGCCGTGCGCTCGGGTCGGTGTCCCGCGGATTTCTTGATCCGTCGGGAACACGACTTTATGCCGGCGTTCGCTTCCCGGGACAAGTTGCCTCCATCGCCGCAATCAATCTGTCGGACGGATCGGTCGAACTGCTGGAAGACGTCAAAGGAGCGGCGCTTTACTATACTTCGTCGACTGCCTTTGACCCTTTGACAAACTCGCTTTTCTACACAACCGACAATAACGATTGGCGAGACATCGTCCTTCTGAATGTCAAAACGGGAAAGTCCCGCCGGGTCATGGACGATGGACGCATTGGCGACCTTGCATTCAATCAGGCAGATCAATCCCTGTGGGGTGTACGCCATGACAATGGGTTTTCGACCATTGTCCGGATTCCGCCCCCCTACGATGAGTGGAATCAGATCTGGACATTGCCCTACGGCAAGGACGTCTTTGATCTTGACATCAGTGCGGACGGTAAATTCCTTGTCGCGGGACTGACCGAAGCGAGCGGACAACAGCAATTAATTCTGTTTAACATCGACCGGCTCCGGAACGGCGATACATTTTTTGAGGTCCTCTTCGACTTCGATTTCAGCACTCCCTCGAATTTCGTTTTTAATAAGGATGGAAGATTCTTGTACGGGTCTTCCTACTATACCGGAGTCTCGAATATCTACCGCTACTCGTTGGAAACGAAAGAAATGGATATTCTGACCAACGCGGAAACGGGATACTTCCGCCCCATTCCGACCGGGGAGGATTCTCTGATCGTGTTCCGGTATTCGGGGGAAGGATTCATTCCTGTGAAAATTGGCATTGCTGTTCAGGAGCGAGTCAACGCGATTCGTTACTATGGCCAGGCGATCGTCGAGAAGCATCCTCAGTTGCGCTCCTGGAAACTGAAACCGCCGTCCGCTGCCGCCGTCGATTCCGCCAGTACTGTAGCGAGCGAATACTCTCCCGTTGGAAACATCACGCTTGCGTCTGCATATCCCGTCATTGAAGGATATAAAGACTTCGTCGCATTTGGCTGGAGGTTCAACTTCTCCGACAAGATTCTTCTCCACAATCTGAACCTGACGCTTTCCTATTCGTCAAATAACCTCCTTCCTGCCTCTGAACGTTTCCACGCGTCGTTCAGTCATAGCTTTTGGGAATGGACGATCCGGGCCAATTACAACGGCGGTAATTTCTACGATCTCTTCGGACCCACGAAAGTAACTCGCAAGGGCTATTCAGCGTCGGTTCGATACAAAAAATATCTGGTGTATGACGAACCGAAGACGCTTGACTATACTCTCATCCTTGCGGGTTACGGCGGACTCGAGCGGCTGCCTGAGTTTCAGAACATTGCGGCCTCCTTCGACAAGTTCCTCACACTCCGCGGGCAACTGACCTATGAGTATTTCAACCGCTCGATCGGGGCGGTGGACGATGAAAAGGGAACCCGCTGGCAAATGATTTCATGGAACAACTACGTCCGATCGAAACTTTATCCCCGCGTCTCCGCAAATTTCGACTACGGCCTGGCTCTTCCGCTTGATCATTCTTCCCTCTGGCTACGCAGTTCCGCCGGATATTCGTTCGGAAACCGCTCGGAACCATTCGCCAACTTCTATTTTGGAGGATTCGGCAACAACTGGATTGATTATCAGGACGCAAAGCGTTACAGGGAGGATTTTAGCTTTCCTGGAATTGAGCTCAACGCTGCCGGGGGCAAGACGTACGGCAAAATGATGCTGGAATGGACGCTCCCCCCACTACGCTTCAGGAATTTTGGCTCGCCCGGTCTGTATTCCAACTGGATGCGACTTGCGGTGTTCTCATCTGTCCTTTCAACAAATCTCGATAGAAGGCAATACAGAAAAACCCTCGGCAACGTCGGATCACAACTCGATCTTCGGATTTCCTTTCTTTCCTCCTTCGAAGGCACGCTTTCAATGGGCGTCGCTGTAGCCGCCGAAGAACACCAGCGGTTCACGCGGGAATTCATGGTATCATTGAAACTCCTGAAGTGATCTCCATAGATTCCATCGCTCCGATAATCATCAGCATCGCCCCCGTCTTTCTCTTCTTACTCGGGCTGATTTTTCTCGACAGCTATAAGCTCGTCAAAGCCCGCGGTGTCTCGGGAGCCATTCTCTATGGCTGTGCAGCCGCCGGCGCATCGTATTTCCTCAATTCATGGAGCCAGCAATTCACCGGCTTGTCGTTTGTCGTGTTCACACGGTACGTCTCCCCGATTAATGAAGAGGTTCTCAAGGCATTGTTCCTCGTCTTCCTTCTCAAAAAAAAGCGCATTGGATTCATGGTCGACGCCGCCATCTACGGTTTTGCCGTCGGCGCAGGATTTGCATTCATTGAAAACCTGTATTTTCTCTCAACGACCGTTGCGGCTGACATGTTTCTCTGGGTCATCCGCGGCTTCGGAACCGCGGTGATGCATGGCGGTACGACGGCGATTATTGCAATCATGGCAAAACGGGAGACTGACCAGCAGTCAACAGATAATCCGGTGGTACTCTGGAAAGGCCTTGTCCTGGCCGCGATCATCCATTCGTACTACAATCATTTTCTCTTTCACCCGCTGTTTTCCCCTGTCAGCATCATTGTGGTGCTACCGGTAGCCCTGGCCGGCGTGTTCCAGATCAGCGAACGGGCAACGCGGGAATGGCTTGGCGTGGGGTTCGATACCGATGTGCAGCTCCTTGAGATGATCACTTCAGGAAACCTGACGCAAACGCGTGTGGGCATCTATCTGAAAACACTCCAAAACAAATTCCGCGGAGAAATCATTGCAGACATGATTTGCTATCTCCAGATCTATCTCGAACTTTCGATCCGCGCAAAGGGCATGTTGTTGCTCCGGGAAGCGGGATTTGCGCCTCCCCCTGAAGAGGGAGTGGACATCAGGGAAAAATTCCGCGAGCTCGCGTACCTCGAACACAGCATCGGCACAACAGGTCGGCTGGCTCTTCACCCATTTCTCAGAACGAGCAGTCGCGATCTGTGGCAGCTGAACATGCTTCAGACGTGAACAATGACGGCACGTGCCATTCTCAGTTCACTCTGTGTAATCTTTTTCGGCACGCGGTTCTCCTTGAACACAAGATTGATTATCGTTATCATAGTAAACTTTCAATCTTCACAATTAAGAACGCCGATCCGGTTATGAGATGTGTCATCCTCCCAGTCATCTTCCTTTCCTTCACTGCCATGGCTTTCGCACAACCAGTGATTTCGTACACACTTTCCATGTCCCAGCCGTGGACGCATTATTTCGAGGTCCAGGTTAATTTTGACGGGCTCCCGGCAAATCAGGCAGCTTTCGAATTGTCTCTCCCTGCGTGGCGCACAGGTCGATATCTCATTCTGGATTTTGCAGGCAGTGTCCAGGAGTTTTCAGCCTCCGACAAAGACGGCAGATCGTTACGGTGGGAAAAAAATGACAAAGACACATGGCGTATTGAAAAAGGAACCTCAACCAGGGTATCCGCACGCTACAAGGTGTACGCAAACGAGTTTCACTTGCGGACAAAAGGGCTTAATGATGAAGGCGCATTTCTTGACGGCGCCGCTGCGTTCATGTACGCGTCCGAATACCGCCAGATTCCGGTAACCCTTACCGTCGTCCCCTACGGAACGTGGCACGTGACCACCGGCCTGGAACGCATGCCGGGAAAGGCTAATACGTTCGTCTCGCCAAGCTATGATTATCTTGTCGATTGCCCGCTTTTCATTGGGAATCAAAAGGACTTCGAATTCGAAGCGGAAGGCAAGAAGCACGTGTTGAGTATCTTGGGCGAAGGGAAATACGACGCACCAGTCGTCATTGAAGACCTGAAGAAAATCATAAAAGTGAACAAGGATTTTTGGGGAGATCTGCCCTATGACCGGTATGTCTTCATGCTCCACTTTTCTTCCCAGGGCGGAGGTGGCACGGAACACATCAACTCCACAATCCTCGGTGCGCGACCTTTCGCACTTGCTCAAAGTGGCTCGTATCGCGGCTTCCTGGGACTCGTCAGCCACGAATTTTTTCACACGTGGAACGTCAAACAAATCCGTCCGGCAGGTATCAGTCCGTACGACTGGTCCAAAGAAAATTACACAAAAGAGCTTTGGGTCTCAGAGGGAACAACATCGTATTATGGTCGAATGCTCCTCCTCCGCGCAGGCTATATTCTTCCAACTGAGATTATTGATCAGCTTCCGCGGGAAATTGAAAACGAGCGGATGCGACCGGGGAACAGGGTACAACCTGTGACAGAATCAAGCTTCGATGCATGGATCAAGTACTGGAAAGGAAACGAGAACTCATTCAATGCAGAATCCGACTATTACGACCGGGGTGCGGATGTCAGTCTGATTCTTGATCTTGAAATCCGTCATCGCTCCGGTAACAGGTATTCGCTTGACGATGTGATGCGGGCTCTTTACAAACGTTTCCCCTGGAATGGCAGTGGATATACCGTGGAGGATCTCCGGAAACTCTGCGAGGAATTCGGCGGAGAAAGTTTTGCCCAGTTTTTCGATGACCACGTGCACGGGACAAAGTCTCTCGCTTGGGAAAAAGCTCTTTCCTATGCAGGACTGGCCGTAATGACTGAACCGAAAGGCACACCGTGGCTGGGAACATTTACGCGCGATCAGGATGGGAGGGCGGTCATTCGTACTATTGTCGCCGGATCTCCGGCATATGTCGCCGGCCTCAACACCAACGATGAAATCATTGCACTCGACGGATACCGTGTCAGATCAAGCGATCTGACCGACCGCGTCACCGCACGCGCCGTCGGAGAAACGGTGCGTATCACGGTGATGCGCGATGACCGATTACGCGAGTTCCAGGTTACCCTTACAGTTCATCCCGTTCCTTCGTATCGCGTGAAGCGGGTCGAAAAGCCCCTCGCGCTTCAGAAGCAGATCTTCGAATCGTGGCTCGGTACGAAGTGGTAGTGGAAGACACGATGAATATTGCGGCCATCTTGCGATAGTCCTGACCGTATTTTGAGGAGAAGAAACATGTCCCGTCGCTCTGTGTCCCTTATTGAGTTTGTAGTCCTCCTTACCGGTACACTTGGCCTCGTTGCGTTTCTTGGCCTGCCGCAGAATACTCCCGCCGTCAACGCGCCTTCGGCACAGCGCCTGGCTCAATCGACAGTCCCCGCAGAATGGGACCGTTCACTTGTGCTACCGCGCCAAAGCGACCGAATTGCAAACTACACCATGGATGTGCGCCTCGATCCCGAGGCCAGAATGATTACCGGGTGGGAAATTCTGGAATGGAGGAATACCACAGGCCGGGGGCAGACGGAATTTCCTTTTCACCTGTATCACAACGCATGGAAGAACAACAGAAGCACGTTTGCAAAGGAAAACGGATGGCAATTGGGTCGACCGAACATGAGTGAGAGCGATTACGGGTACACCAATGTTAAGCGTGTTGTTGTTCTTGATCCACGCGGAGAAACCGACATTACGCCATCCTTCCAATACATTCATCCGGACGAGGGAAACGTTGAGGACCAGACAGTGTTCCAAATTACAACTCCGCGCGCTGTCCAACCGGGGGAAACCCTGCGGCTCCGGATCGAGTTCGAAACAAAACAACCGTTTCCCATCGCTCGGACAGGCGCGATCCGCGACTACCATTTTGCTGCACAGTGGTTTCCAAAGATAGGAGTATGGTGGAAGGATGGGTGGAATTGCCATCAGTTTCACGCTTCAACTGAATTCTTCGCAAATTACGGAATCTATGACATAAAGATTACACTGCCGACGGAGTACATTATTGGCGCAACCGGCGGGATTCCAAAAGAAGTTACGGACAACGCGAACGGGACAACAACGCACCGATTTTATCAGCAGGATGTGCATGATTTCACATGGGTAGCCTCTCCCAGCCTGGTACGGGAAGTACGAACATTTGTGCACTCGGACCCTGACGAAGGCGAGCGGCCCGATCGACATCATCCTCTCCGGCCTGTGCAGGTTATACTCTTATCCCAACCCCACCATCAGAATCTCGTCGAACGCTATTTTGACGCAACATTCAAAGCATTGAGATATTACGGCGAATGGTACGGTGAGTATCCGTACGAAACCGTCACCGTTGTCGATCCGGCAAACAACAGCAGGTCGGGCGGAATGGAATACCCCACGATCTTCACGGGCGGCGGAAACATGTTCGCACCGAAAGAAGCCCCCTCTCCGGAAAGCGTGACCGTCCATGAGTTTGGCCATCAGTTCTGGTACGGATTGATCGGCAATAATGAGTTTGAAGAGGCGTGGCTTGATGAGGGATTCAATTCGTACTCCCAGGACCGGGTGATGCAGACCGCCTGGCCGCCATTTAAGGCCACCCGATACTTCCTCGGCGGCGAGGGCGCAGGCACCGTTGTGGGAATTCCTTACGTTTTCAGCGATATCCGGCTATCACGATACTCGTTCGGGAACCTGGAAATCCGCCGGCAGGGAAAGAACGACGTCATGGCGCGAAAAGGGTGGGAGTATTATCAGTCGTATGGCCTGAATTCCTACACGAAACCAGCCCTATCCCTGTGGCAGCTTGAGTTCTCCGTAGGCGAGGAAATGATGTATCGAATCATGCGAACCTATCACCATCGCTATCGCTTCAAACATCCAACATCGCAAGACTTCATCGCAATCGTGAACGAAGTTACCGGAAAGGACATGAGTCATTTTTTCCGTAACACATGGTTCAGTTCTGACCTGTTTGACTACAAGGTTGAGTCCATTGTCAACCGGATGATTCCCGGTCCTGCCGGCATCTTCACAAACAACGGAACAGCGGTCGACCCGCCGGCAGATTCAGATCCGTCCTACGAGTGTACTGTTGTTATCAAGCGTGAGGGGGAAGCAGTCGCTCCAATTGATGTGCTTGTGGTTTTTCAGAATGGGGAAGAAAAGCGTGAGCATTGGGACGGCGAGTACCGATGGACGCGTTTTGTGTATAGGACCAGCTCCCCCGTTCAGTATGCGGTTGTTGATCCGGACAGAAAGATCGTCATGGATGTGAATTACACAAACAACAGCAAGGTTTCCCGTCCTACGCGATTCCGCTCACTTGCAGCGCGCTCTCTTGGCACCCGGTGGCTTTTCTGGGTTCAGAATTATTTGGACGTCGGCACATTTTGGCATTAGTCGAACACTCATGAAGATGTTTCCCTCCGACCAAGCAAGTGAAGGGTTCTCTGTATGAGCATTTTCCAGTCATTTCGCATCGGTTTTCAGCAGGTTCGCCAGGCCAAACGAATGATTCTGTTTGCCTGGATTGTCAACGTCGTTCTTGCCCTCACAGTAACCGTCCCTTTGCTGAATCTGCTGGATGGATATATCCGGGACACGGTGCACGAAGAGCAACTTCTCGAGGGCTTGGATTCGAACTGGTTTGAGACATTTCGCACAGACAATAGCGAGAATCCGCTTGTCCGGTCCTTTGATTATTCCATCACCGGCTATGCACCGTTTTTGATTCACTATGAAGCCTTGATGGGAGGCACCATGATCAAGGTAATCGGAAATTTTTTTATTGACATGGTGTTTCGCTTGAAGATCAGATTCGATTTGCTGGGACCGTTGACAATTCTTGCCTTTGTCTACCTTCTCGCTTCAACATTTCTCGCCGGCGGATTTATCGGATCATTCGCCAAATCGTATCGTGTGACATTCCAGGAATTTCTGATGGAAGGGGCGAAATACTTTGGAAAGTTTTTCCGGATCTCGCTTTTGTTCCTTCTCGTTTCGCTCGCTCTTTTTGAGTGGGTCTTTGACTGGTGGACGGCAAGCATTCCGGAAATAACATACAACGATCCAAGCGAATGGACACCGTTTGTGCACTACATGATCAGGAATGTTGTTATTCTCATGGTTCTGGGATTTCTCATCATAGGTTTCGATTACGCGAAAATACGTACAGTTGTAGATGATCGTTTCAGCGCATTGTTTGCGAGTTGGGCGGGATTCAGATTCGTTCTGAAACAATTCGGTGCAACAGCGGGCTTGTTCCTTCTCCTTGTTTTCATCGGGCTGGTGTTCATGGTGTTGTATGCTCTCGTTCAGGGAACGATCTACGCCTCCGGTTATTGGTCAATCCTTCTGCTGTTTGTTCTCCAGCAACTGTATATTGCATCTCGACTCGGGCTCAGGGCCCTGGCATACGCCTCCCAGACACAGCTCTACCAGTCGCGGATGCAAACCGATCACCGCGTGGAGGTGGCATCGTAACGGCACCTTCTGAGTCTCCCGGCATCTCCTTCATTCCGGCCTTCCTGCGGGCTCTTCATTGGAATTCAGTCCTTTTTTCGGTATCTTGACCGCCGTTCTCAAATGGTCCACGGCAGAGGAAGTCGAGTCTTGTCCATGAAGCGAGGTGTCGCGGGCCTTGCCGGTTCGCTCTTTATCGGGGGTTTGCTGATCGCCGTTCCACCACGCGTTCCCTTGGATGCCGAAGCGGGATCCCGGGTTTTGGCCTCGGCCGAACGGCTTCAGTATAAGGTGAAATGGCTGTTCTTCAGGCTTGGTACCATCACGGCGAGCACCGACCGCCTTCCGGGATCTGGCGACCTGTATCGGACGGCGATTTCACTCGATTCGAATCCCGATTTGTTCTTCATCAGCATCCACAACCGGTATGAAGCGATTATCCGATTGAATCCCATTCGCTGTGAAGCGTTCATTTCGCGGGAGGCTGACGGAGACGACACCCTGGTTACCCGCTACATTTTTGTGGATTCACTGAAACAGATACTGATGACACAGCAAATGCTTCCTGCAGACACTCTTGTCAGGGAGGAGGTGAGGGTTGGAATCGACAGGTTTTTTGAAGGTGCGTCGCTGATTGTCCTTGCGCGCTCCCTCGTACATCGCGACACCTCTGTGAGCGTACCCACCCTCGTGGACTTCGATCTTTTTCCCACCGACATCACGTTTCCTTCCACAGTACGATCCGTAAGCATTGGGGCTCTCAAAGCCCCGGTCCGCACCCGGGAACTCTTCGGCAAGGCCGATTTTGGCGGCAAAACCATTGGAGGATTCTCCGGTGATTTCAAGGGATGGTTTAGCGATGACATAGCGGCCATCCCCATCCTCGCTGAAATGAGCATCACCCTCGGCACGGTCGATGTCGAACTCGAACAATGGAGCAGGGAAGGCTGGGAGCCGCCCCTCGTTCCTTCAAAACCATGACGGAACCGGCAACGATTTTCGTCACGGGCGGGACTGGCTTTATCGGCACGAAGTTGGTCAATGTCCTCATGCAGAGTGGGCATTTCGTGAGGGTACTTACGCGCGCAACAAGCAATCGCGAAGGACTTCACCATGAACGCATCTCTTTCGTGGCCGGAGATCTCCTTAACCGAGAATCTCTCCGGAAGGGGATGGAAGGATGTACTCAGGTGTATCATCTGGCCGCGTATGCAAAGAACTGGTCGAAGGATCCCATAATTTTTTTTCAGCAAAACATCGAAGGGATGAAGCTTGTCTTCGATGCTGCACGGGACGCGGGCGTCCGGCGTATCGTCTTCACATCAACAATCGTTGTCTATGGGCCCACACCGCCGGGTGTCGTCGGTGACGAATCAATGCCGCGGACAACCCAGCGATGCTTTACCGAATATGAAGAAAGCAAGACGCTCGCGCAGCAGGAAGCTCTGAAGTATGTGGATCGTGGCCAGGATATTGTCGTCGTCAATCCCACGCGCGTGTACGGTCCGGGAAAACTCACTGAGGGGAATTCAGTAACCCTCATGATCTCGATGTACGACAAGGGAAAGGTCCCCGTCTTGCTCAACAAGGGCCTGAATGTTGGAAACTATGTATTTGTGGACGATCTCGTAAAGGGACACGTTTTAGCAATGGAACGCGGAAAAACCGGTGAATCTTACATCCTTGGCGGAGAGAACGCATCGCTCAAACACCTGTTCGATCTTGTTGACGCCATCAGCGGTAAACAACATTTTCAGATCAATCTTCCGCCCCCCATAGCCCGGTTCTATTCCCGCGTTGAGCGGAAGAAAGCGGAATGGCTGGGTTTGTATCCGCAGATCACTCCCGGTTGGGTGGAGACGTTTCTTCATGACTGGGCGTATACCAGCACAAAGGCCGAGCGTGAAATCGGCTATACCATTACACCTCTTCGCGAAGGAATCAGGATCACTTACGAATGGCTGAAACAGGCAACCACGAAACGGTGAACCGGTTTGGTTCGTCACTCTCGCTCGCAGGATTGTTCAGTGGAGGAAACAGAAAACCAACTCTGATCCTTCTCCTGACGCCCATTCTCCTGACGACATTTAAGTACTATGGATCGAAGCAGTGGTACGAGGAGTTTCTGAGCGATATCATCGTTCTGGGGGGGACTCCCGAATGGACGGCAGCGTTATATGTTTTCTTGTCGTCGTTTATTCTGCTTGGGCTCGTGCCATTCATCGTAATCAGGTTCGTGTTTAAAGAGCAGCTGTCATTGTACGGATGGCAGCTCGGGGATGCACGATTCGGCCTGACAGCTCTTGCAATCCTGGCTCCGCTCTTCGTTGCATCCGCTTATCCCTCTGCTTCAATGCCCGATTTCATGGCAGAATATCCGCTTTATCGTGGAGCGGGAACAGGGTGGAATACCTTCGCTCTTCACGCGCTTTCATACGGCCTCTTTTACGTCGGCTGGGAAACATACTTCAGAGGATTCATGCAGTTTGGCCTGCGCTCGACGGTTGGCGATTGGAACAGCATCCTCATTCAGGTTCTTGCCTCCTGTCTCGTACACATCGGAAAGCCTGCAGCAGAGACTTTTAGTTCCATCCTGGGCGGATTGCTCTGGGGCATCCTCGCATTCCGCACCCGTTCAATTCTCTATGGCCTCGCCATTCACTGGCTGCTGGGGGTTGCTCTGGATTTCTTTATTGTCATGTAGAGTTCCTCTCCGAATATCGTTTATACACAGAATGAAACATGTTCTTGGGTCGACGGCTTATTTTGGGAAAACTTGAGCTTCAAATCACGGATGTTCTTGTCCTTGGCACGCTGGCTTTCTTCAGCGCGCTGGCCCTGCTTTTCCTGGTAGATGATTGGCCTGTTCTCGTCCTGAAAAATCTGGGTATTGGCGTCCTGTTCCTCGGAGCCGTCTATGGAACCCCCAGGATTCGCCCTCGCTTTTGGCGATTTCTCCTGCGTGTCGCGGCGATCACCCTTTCTTACGCTTACCTCTTTGGGGCTGTTGCCAAGCTTCAACTCATTGTCCATTCCGACTGGCTGGATTATCTCATTCTCGATTTCGAACAATACATCTTTGGCGTGCAACCCACGTTGTGGATAGAAAAGTTCACGGCACCCTGGCTCACAGAATGGATGATGTTTTCGTACGTCATCTACGTACCCATGTATCCGATTCTCTGTGGGATAATTTACTTCACACGGGGGGAACTGCCTATGGAGGAGTATTTCTTCGCCCTTGGCCTCACCAACATTCTTTGTGACGTGGGCTTTATTCTGTTCCCGGTTGCGAGTCCACTGTACTATGTGCCCGAGATTTACACCGTTCCGCTTGACGGATACGTGTTCACATTCCTTGGAGAACTGATGAGAAGTCAGCTTCACTATGCAGGAGGTTCCATTCCGAGTCCACACGCCGCCGCGGCTACCATCATGTGGGTCATGGCCTACCGGTATCATCGTCCGTCATTTTATATTCTGACGCCGATCATCCTTTCCCTCTATGCGTCCACATTCTACGGCAGATATCATTATCTGACCGATGCTGTTGTTGGTGTGGTCGTTGCGGGAATTGCGTTGGTTCTTGCGCCGTCGATCATGCGGGCGTGGGATCGTCTGGTTGAAAGAGGAACAGTGGGTCTGCTCTTTGCACGCGCAAAAATTGACTGAGCTGATGGTCCGGTTCATATTGCTTTTCCTTCCTAAAACCGGTATCATTGCCAGACGTCATTCTCCCCCCACCCCATGAGCGTTTTTGACCGCTTTGTTCTGCTGCTCTCCTCGCCCGATGAAGCGATGTTTGATCAATACGAATCGCCGAGTCTTGCCCATGCTCTTATTATTGTTTCAGCTTATGCGCTGATTTCATCGCTGAATTCCTTCCTCTCCGCAACCATCAAATCCGGAAGTTTGGGATTCAGTCTTGTCACTTTTTTCGGATCGTTCCTCACGACATACCTCACGTGGGCTTTCCTTACGATCGTGTTCCGGCTCGCCTCCGAGCTGTTGGGCGGACTAGGAGAGCTCCCGAATGCAGTTGCCATCGTAGGCCTTGCAGCCGCCCCTCTCGTCCTCACATCGGCCGTTTCCATCGTCATCACGCTCGGCGGAGCAATTGCCCTTCCCAACGATCCGGATCTCGTGCTGCCGAAAATCAGCCTTCTCGTGTCCGTAGTCGGCATGGCCTGGGGTTGGCCGGGTATTTTGTGTTATTTTGGATTGAAATACGCGGAAAAGCTGCATGAGGCCAAGGCAGCAATCATCGTGCTTTTGGCCTTCCTGGCGGGAGGTCTTTACGAAGTTATCTATTCCGGAGCATTCGAATAATCAGGACTGCTGGGCTGGCCCCAGCGCTTAAGAGAAACTCCGGTCCGTAAATCCTTGCTTGCCCCCGATGAAAGATGGGAATTGCTTTCCTGGCTACTTTCTTGCCTTCAGTATCCTCGTCCAATGAACAATCTGCTTTTTTACTTCCTGTGGAGAGGTGCTCCCTGCCGACCTCTTTTGCTCTACGCTTTGATGGGGTAGGAGATGGTCAAAAATATCCGCTTCGAAATGCTTTGAAAATGTTCTAAGGGTTTCGAGGTCAAGGTTCCCGAAGTACATTCTGTGGTCGATGCAATACGAGACGATTTTGCCGGTAATCTCGTGCGCGGCGCGGAATGGCAGTCCTTTCCGCACCAGATAGTCCGCTACGTCCGTCGCTGTCGTAAAGTCGTTCCGCAGTTCTTCTTCCAAATGATCCTTCCGGAACTCCGTATGCACAAACATGTGGGACATAACAAACAGGGATGTGCGAATCGTGTTCATTGTGTCAAAAAACGGCGCTTTATCTTCCTGCATGTCTTTGTTGTAGGCGAGGGGAAGGGCCTTCATCATGGTCAGGAGATTCATGAGGTTTCCATACACCTTTCCCGTTTTCCCGCGAATAAGCTCGGCTATATCCGGATTTTTCTTCTGCGGCATGATGCTGCTTCCTGTGGTATAAGCATCGCTGATGTCAACGAACGCAAACTCCCGCGTTGACCAAAGGACCAGCTCCTCGGCCAATCTGCTCAGATGCATGGCAAGAATTGAGCATGAAGAAACGCATTCAAGGAGATAATCCCGGTCACTCACTGCATCAATGCTGTTTTCCACAATCCCATCGAACCCCAGCTTTCTGGCCACCCTGAGCCGATCGATTGGAAACGACGTTCCCGCCAGGGCTGCGGCGCCAAGAGGCGATTTGTTGGCCCGCCTCAGACAGTCATTCAGCCGGTCATAATCCCGATCGAACATGGACACATAGGCCAGAAGGTGATGTGACAACAACACGGGCTGTGCGCGCTGGACATGTGTATAGCCCGGCATGAGAACGCTAAAGTATTTCTCGGATTTGTACAATAGGACACGCTGAAGGTGTGTAATGAGTTTTTGCAGTTCGCGCGCGGAGGTGCGAAGATAGAGACGCTCATCGAGGGCTATCTGGTCGTTTCGGCTGCGCCCTGTGTGCAATTTTCCGCCCAGTGGACCGATCTTCTGGATGAGTCGATGCTCAATTGCCAGATGAATGTCTTCAAAATCATCGCTGAGCTGAAACTTCCCCGTTTCGATTTCTTTCTGGATGGCTTTAAGTGCGTTCCGGATCCTCCGCGCTTCCTGAGCGCTAATAATACGGCAAACCGAGAGCATTTCAACATGGGCAATGCTCCCTGCGATATCCTCCTGGTATAATTGCTTGTCGAGATCGATCGATGTGGAAAAATTCAGAGCGGCTTTGGATAGTGATTCTTTGAATCGCCCGCTCCAGAGAGCCTTATGCGACATGAGGGGTACTCAGGATTGTGTGAGAAAAGTGACAGGCAAGATAGGGAAAAATGGGGGGGAGGGCAATGGGAGATTGCGTACTGCGGATTGTTTACCCGCCGAAGGCATTTGTGCCGAAGGCGGGCGGATTGTTTACCCGCCGAAGGCATTTGTGCTGAAGGCGGGCGGATTGTTTATCCGTCGAAGGCCTGCGTGCCCACCATAAATCACGGTGGGTAAACCGGCAGGCAGGCGGTTTAGGGCTCACCATTCGCCGGGTACCGTTCACTCTTGGCTTCTCACATGCTGAATCACTACCGCCTGGCAATACACTTTGATCTGATCCCGAACGGTCCGAAACGCTGCGAGAATTTCGGAATCCGTTCCGGTAACTTTGGCTGGGTCCTGGAAATCGTGGTGGAGTTGACGAACGCGGGCGGGAAAGTACGGACATTGTTCCCGGGCATTGTCACATACGGTAATCACGATATCAAAGTCTTCTTGGGAAACGGCGTCGATGGTTTTGGACGTGTGCCCTGAGATGTCCACTCCCGCTTCCTGCATCACCTGCACCGCTCGTGGATTCAGACCGTGGGCTTCTATCCCTGCGCTGTACACATCAACCCGGTCACCGGCAAAATGCCGCAACCACCCTTCGGCCATTTGGCTTCGACAACTGTTCCCCGTGCAGAGGACAAGAATTCGTTGCTTTGCCACTTCCTATGCGTTCAGGCCAATTGTTTGATCATGCACACGGCGGTCGAAGGACAGTATAGCCGGTATTCCTTCGATGCTTTGACAAATTCGGGGATTTGGGTTTTCGGGACAGTAATGAAGCCATGGTTCGCGAAGAATTTCTCGGCCGTTGTCGTTAGCAAGGCCACCTGCTTCACTCCCATCTGTTTCATGGAGGAGAGAATCGCATTGGAAAGAATGCCTCCCAGGCCTTTGCCGCGGTCGGGAACACGGACCGCAAGCGACCGAAGGAGGGCCTCAGTTCCAGAGATCTCTGCTCCCACAACACCGACGATAATCCCGTTGTCTATTGCAACAAGAAAACACTGAAGATGCTCGTCGATGTCGGCCGCCGGAAGATCGTTTTCGTCGAGGAGGAATTTAACGGCCTCCCGGTCGGCAGCAGTAGCGTTGCGGAGATCCCATTGAGTCATGTCAAGCCTTTTCTCCCATGACGGTAATGCTTTCAATGCGCGCGTTTGATCTGCGATATGCTTCAAGATCCGCGGGAGAAAGAATCCCGGCAAGCTGGTCATCCGAAATATCAATTCTTTTTTCCTTCGTAACCCTCACATTACGAAATCCGGCTTTTTGAATCAAGCTGAGATACTCATCCCGAAGCAACGCTCCGGCAACGCATCCCGCGTAAAGCTCCGCAACCGATCGAAGGGCTGAGGGCAAAGGAGCCGACAGGACAACATCCGAGATGCTGAAATGGCCGCGCGGTTTCAGAACGCGATGGATCTGTGCGAAGGCCTTTTGCTTGTCCGGAACCAGGTTCAGAACGCAGTTGCTGATAACGACATCAATGGAGCCTGATTCAACTGGAAGGTCTTCAATATCGCCAAGATGGAATTCAATATTGTTGTATCCTAGCTTCTGCCTGTTGGCCTCTGCTTTCTGAATCATTGTAGGTGTGAAGTCCACACCTATGACTCGTCCCGTTTCTCCAACAAGCCGACGGGCAACAAAAACATCATTGCCCGCTCCGGAACCCAGATCAAGAACCACATTGCCGGACCGGATTCCCGCCCCGTCAGTCGGAATGCCACACCCCAGGCCAAGGTCGGCCTCCGGCACATAACCTACGAGACCCGCGTAGTTGTCCGCCATGATGGGCTCTTCTGAGCACCCGCATCCAGGCCCGCAACATGACGATGATGCTGGCACGGAGCGCACCGCGATTTCCCCGTATTTCTCTTTCACGATTTGTTTTAAATCCTGTCCCGTATCCATTGTAGTCCTTTCTTCAGCAACACTGCTTGTAGTTTGTTTTAAGATGATCAAAGAATTCCCCAAGGGAATCGGCTACTTCTTCGAGTCGTTTCCAATGAATGCAATAACATGATTTCGGACCTTCGATTTCCCCGGTAATAAGCCCGAGTGACTTCAATTCTTTTAGATGTTGCGAGACGGTGGCTTGGGCAAGTGGAATGAGATTTACAATCTCACCACAAACGCACTCGCGACGTTTTGACAATTCCTTTAAAATGGCAATCCTTGCCGGATGCGCCAGCACTTTGCAGACCTCCGATAAGTCAACATCCTTCCTGCCGAATAAATGCGTTTTGCTTTTTGGCATGGCTTTTATCGTAATATTACGATAATAAAATCAAAAAAGTTTCACCCCTCAAGGAAAAAAAGGTCAGTGGCTATTTGCGGCCTTTTCTGGCCACTCTGCGCTTCTTGGAGAGCCCGTTTTTGTTGATTCTGTAGTAGGTTTTGAGAGGAAGGCTAAAAATCTTGATGAATCCTTCGCTTGCTTTGTGGTCGAATGAATCTTCCTCGGTGTACGTAGCCAGGCCACTATCGTAAAGCGAGTTCGGCGATGTTCTTCCCGCGATCTCCACATTTCCTTTGTACAGCTTGAGTTTGACAAGTCCATTAACAACTTTTTGCGTTTCGTTGATAAAGGCATCGTAGGCAAGGCGGAGCGGCGAGAACCACAGACCATTGTAAATCAGATCCGCATAGTCGTGAGCAATTTTTGCCTTAACATGCATCACATCTTTGTCAAGCGTCAGTCGCTCCAGTTCCCTGTGCGCAAAGTGTAATGCCACAGCCGCAGGCGCTTCATAGATCTCGCGGGATTTGATGCCGACGAGCCTGTTCTCCACAAGATCCATCCGACCAACCCCGTTCGCCCCCGCAATCACATTAAGTTCCTCAATCAGGTCAAATCCCTTCAGATATTTGCGATTCAGAGCGAATGGAACCCCTTCGCGAAAGTCGATCGTGACATACTGCGCCTTGTCGGGAGCTTGTTTCGGAGAGGCCGTTCGTTGATATGCATCTTCGGGCGGCTCAGCCATCGGATCTTCCAGAATTCCACATTCAATGCTCGTACCCCAAACGTTCTCATCGATCGAATACGGGCTTTTCTTTGTCGCCGTAACCGGTATCCCATGTCGTTCGCAATAGGCGATTTCTTCCTCTCTTGACCTGAATTCCCACTCGCGCACGGGAGCGAGCACCTTGAGTTCAGGCGCAAGGGCCGCCACCGCCGCTTCGAACCGAACCTGATCGTTTCCCTTGCCTGTGCATCCGTGAGCCACGGCCGTACACCGCTCTCTCCGCGCAACATCCACAAGGGCCTTCGCAAGCAGCGGGCGCCCAAGAGATGTCGCCATTGGATATGTGTGCTCGTACAGAGCCCCGCCTTTGAGCGATGGCCACAGGTATTCTTCGACAAACTCATCCCGCAGATCCTGAATGTAAACTTTCCGGGCTCCCGTTCTGTAGGCCTTGTCTGCAAGTCCTGCAAGTTCCTTTCTCTGTCCAAGGTTTCCCGTAACCGTTACAATCTCGGCGTTGTATCGTTCCTTCAGCCAGTGGACAATGACCGACGTGTCCAACCCTCCCGAATATGCCACGGCAATGCGTTGTTTCTTCACAATGTCTCCTCTCGTGGTGGTTTCACCGCACTATTCACAAACTGAATATCATGGCAACTCAAGAACTTGCCGCCGGCCGCCTTCGGGCTTGCTCAGACATCAGGGACCGAATTACTCTCATCACATCCGGTATTTTCTTGACGGACGCGGGAGTGACAAGAATTGTGTTGTCTCCGGCAAGCGTGCCAAGCACGAGCGGATGACGAAGATTGTCAATAATCTCCGCCACTCCCTGCGCGCGTCCGGGTAACGTTTTAACAACAACGACAGACTCGTTCGCCCGAATGCCTTCAATTTCGTAACCGAGGAAGGCTCTCATTTTTTGCTCTTCGTTTTCAGGCTGGAGGACATAACGTGGACCCTCAGGTACACTCACGCGCCCAACGCCCAGCTCACGGAGATCCCGTGACAATGTAGCCTGTGTGACCGCAAATCCTGCTTTTTTCAACGCCTGAGCCAATTCCTCCTGTGTCGCAATTATCCGCTGGCCCAGAATTTCCTTGATCGCCAATTGACGCTTCTGTTTCATGCTGAAATACCTCGAACTTTCTTCGTATCGTGTCTTATTGCCCCTGGAGCACAGAGGCCCGCCAAGACAGCCTTTTGCACATGCAGCCGGTTTTCGGCCTGATCAAATACCACCGACCGGGGGCCGTCAATCACCCCATCAGTAATCTCCTCACCGCGATGAGCCGGAAGACAATGCATCACCAAACAATCCGCCAGTGCTGCATTCATGAGCGCTTCATTTACCTGATAGCCCGCAAATGCCTTCTTCCTCCGTTCGGTCTCTCTTTCCTGACCCATGCTTGTCCACACATCGGTGTACACAACATCGGCGTTACGCACAGCCTCCATAGGGTCGTTCACAATATCAATTTTGCTAACACCTGCCGCCCGTGCCCGGCGCACGATAGACTCGTTTGGATAATAATCTTTTGGCGCTGCGAGAATGAAGTGAAGAGGGTAAAGCGCCGAAATCTCCAGCCAGGAGTTCACAACGTTGTTCCCATCGCCAATGAATGCAACTGTGAGCCCTGGATTCAGTTTCCCGTACTGCCGGATCGTGTAGAGATCGGCCAGAACCTGGCATGGATGCGAAAGATCCGTGAGGGCGTTGATGACGGGAATCGTTGAATGACGGGCAAGATCAACAAGGACGCGGTGTTCGAACAGCCGTGCTACGATCGCCGTACAATATCGTGACAAGAGAAGCGCCACGTCATGCACGGATTCCCGTGTACCGATCCCAATGCTTTCCTGAGACAGGAATGTCGTATGCCCCCCCAGCTGTGTCACAGCAACTTCGAAGGAGACTCGTGTACGCAGCGATGGTTTCTGAAAAATAAGTGCAACTGTTTTCCCCTCGAGAGGCAATCCCGACTGGCCGGATTTCAGCAAGTCTGTGCGCTCAAAAAGGCCGACCAACTCTTCGCTAGTAAGATCAAAGAGCGTCAGGAAATCTTTTGTCATGATCCGGTCCCGTTGCGGCCGTTGTCCTTGTCGTGCAGCATTTGGGTGCCAATTCCCTCATCCGTAAAGATCTCAAGCAAAAGGGAGTGCTTGGCCCTTCCATCCACAATGTGCACTTTGCGAACCCCTGCCTCGAGCGTTTCAAATGCGGACCGGACCTTGGGGATCATTCCGCCAAAGATCTCCCCGCCGTCGATCATTCGTTGCGCCTCGGTCCGCGTCAGCGTGGATACCCGTCCGCCGGCTCCCAGAATTCCCTCAACATCACTCAAGTACACAAGTTTTTCCGCCTTCAGCGCCGATGCCACGGTTGCCGCAGCAAGATCGGCGTTGACGTTATAGACCTCGCCCGAAGGTCCCGCCGCCAACGGGGCAACGACCGGCATGAGGCCATTTCGAAGAAGCATCTCAAGAAAAGCTTCATGCACCGTGGAGACGACGCCGACATACCCAAGATCAGGTCCGTCGGCTGACAGCGGGTGTGCCTTCAATAATCCGTTATCCAGCCCGCAGATTCCAATCGCGTTTCCGCCGTTGCGGTTGATGAGATGAACGATCTCCTTGTTGAGTTTTCCGGCAAGAACCATCAACACAACACGAACCATGGCTTCGTCTGTGTACCGTTGACCATCCACAAAACGCGTTTCAATGCCAAGAGCTGAGGCCACATCCGTAATCTCTTTCCCACCCCCGTGAACAATGACAATATTGATCCCGATTTTTTTCAGGATCGTGACATCCTTTGCAAAGGTTTGCTTTAATGCCTCATCGGTCATGGCCGCTCCGCCGTACTTGATGACGAAGGTCTTACCCTCGTACGTTTGAATGTACGGCAGTGCTTCGATAAGCACTTCTTCCTTGGTGGCGTAATCGATGGCTTTTGTGTTCACGACCGGTAGCTCGCGTTAATGTGTACGTATTCTTTTGTCAAATCACAGGTCCAGAATCGCACTTTTTCATGACCGCGATTCAACTCGATTGTGATCAGAACTTGCTCCCGGGCAAGCGCGGCTGCAGTCTTTTGCTCATCGAGGACAATTTCATATCCTTTGTTCAGCACCGGCAGATTGTTGATCCGAATTTCCACAATCCCGGGATCCACAGGGGCGCCTGAGTAACCGACTGCGGCCATGATTCGCCCCCAATTTGCATCGTTGCCGTGCATAGCAGTTTTCACCAAATTCGAGTTAGCCACCGAGCGGGCGACGACTTCGGCCTCCTGCTCAGTACTTGCCCCCTTCACATATACTTCGATGAGCTTTGTCGCTCCCTCGCCATCCCGTGCGATCATTTTTGCAAGTTTGATCATCACGTACTCCAGCGCCGAACTGAAGAGCTGAAATTCCTCCGAATGCTCGCCAAATGGTTCATTATTTGCCACCCCGTTCGCCAGTACCAACGCCATGTCATTCGTGCTCATGTCCCCGTCCACCGTGATCCTGTTGAAAGACTTGCGGTTTGCACAATGGAGAGCTTTCTGAAGCATGCGGTGATCAATGACTGCATCCGTGGTGATGAATGCCAGCATGGTGGCCATGTTCGGCGCGATCATTCCGGATCCCTTCGCCATCCCGCCGATTCTCACCACCGTTCGGCCGAGCGTAAACTGTACGGCCGCTTCTTTTTTGTAGGTATCCGTGGTCATAATCGCTTCGGCGGCGCTTTGTCCGCCCGACTCGTTGACCAAAGGAATGAGTTCGCGGATTCCGGCCAGGACTTTGTCCATCGGCATATATTGACCAATTACGCCTGTGGACGAAACTATAACTTGTTCTTCCGGAATCCCAAGTCCATGGGCTGCGGTCCTCACCATTTCCCATGCATCGTTGAGGCCCCGCTCGCCCGTACAGGCGTTGGCATTTCCACTGTTTATGATCACGGCCGAGCAGAGGGAAGATCGCTGAAGTTGAACCTTATCGACGAGGATTGGAGCGGCAAGAGTCCTGTTTTGCGTAAATACGGCTGCAACGCGTGAGGGCCGGTCAGATCGAATGATCGCCAGATCTTTCTTTGCTTTTCGTATTCCACAATAGACTCCCCCGGCCGTAAACCCGCGGGGCAATGTCACTCCGCCCTGACATTCGTGGACATCACCGTTCGATTTCACAGGAGTGCCTCCGATTCGTTAAACCCCAGCATCAGGTTCATGTTCTGGACCGCCTGACCCGCAGCGCCCTTCACAAGGTTGTCAATTGCCGAAAGCAGAATCACGCGGCCTGAGTCATTGTCAATAGAGAATCCGATATCAATGTAATTGGTATGGACTACGTGTTTGATTTCTGGAACCGGAATGAACCGGACAAACGGCTCTGAAGCATAGTACTGCTGAAAAACACCATGAATCTTTTCAGACGTTGCGCCCGATGCCAGCGGCGCGGAAATCGTCGTATAAATCCCTCGTATAATGGGAAGCAGGTGCGGAACGAACGTAAAGGATACGGCGGAAGATGAAAACTCGCGAAGAGCGCGGGCAATTTCAGGTATATGCTGGTGGGTGCCGACTTTGTATGCTTTGACCGATTCGCACACTTCCGCAAACGAGAGTTCAGGCGATGCGCTCCGTCCGGCACCTGAAACGCCTGACAGCGAATTGATCACAATGCCGGTACTTTCAATGAGATGTTCTTTCAGAAGAGGAAGAAGCGGAAGAAGGACGCTTGTTGGGTAACACCCCGGGTTTGCTACAAAGGTCGAATGTCTGATATTGGCGCGATTCCATTCGGGAAGTCCATAGATTGCCGTACCCAGAAGATGTTCCGCCGTATGAGTTCGTTTGTAATATCGCTCATAGACGCCGGCACCGTCCAAACGGAAATCTCCGCCCAAGTCAATAACGCGTTTCCCCCGGCTAAGGAGTTCCGGGACCAGATTCATCGCTTCGCCGGAGGGCAAAGCGATGAAGACCATATCACTTTGGCAAGCGGCTTCGGGTGAGTATGGTTCCAGAAGTGCATCCAGAATTCCCAGAAATCGCGGCAGGACATCCTGAACCCGTTTCCCGGCCGACGCATGAGCAAAGAGTTTGCCGATCGTAACAGAGGGATGCCTGGAAAGAATTGTAAGAAGTTCGGCGCCTGAGTACCCCGACGCGCCGACAAGAGAAACCACGGCGTTTGGCATGTATAATTATACAAAAATGTGAATAATTATGCAAGAAGAAAATATAAAAAAAGCCCCGCTGTGGACGGGGCGTTTGCCAAATCTTTTGGTTCTTAGAAATACACGGCGAGCGTCAAAACGCCCTGTGAGGCGATGCTGAAGCCACTCGAGCTTCCAAGCTTTGTGGTGACTGTCGTGGTACCCGCGGTCACTTCCTGGTCTTTTCTCGACGTGGAGGTGAACCCCAGACGGTACTCGCCTGCGAGACTCAATTCCTTCCACAGGAAAAACTCGAATCCAGCAAGTCCATAGACGGTAAAGGCTGTTCCGCCCAGATAATTGACGCCACCGATGTTTTCCCCGGCAACGGAATTTTTGGTAGTTGTCTGCGACGGCGGCGGATTACCGACCACGGCATTCTTCATCTCCGTGCTGGTCGTCGAAAACCCGATGCCACCCCCGAGGTAAGGGCTCACACGGCCTTTTCCCATATGAAGCTCAATTGCGGCGCTGACGCCAATCTGCGTGGCAGACTGGCTCCCATCGACGCCCGATTGACCAGCGGGCGGGTTTGCCGGATTAGTCGTGCTCCCCGTGGCAAACTGCAGACCAGCCCGAACGGCCATAGCTTCAGAAAGGTAATATTTCGCCCCAAACCCCCCGTCAAAATTGCCGGCATTCAGGAATGAAAGCCCTGCAAACGAAAACAACAGCGCCTTTGATCCACCGGTCAGGTTCGGCGTCACTTCCTGCGACTGTGCTACAGGTGCCGCCAGCGTAAGAACCAGGAGGCAAGACAGGAGTTGTTTCATACGTTTTTGCTCCTTACTTAATGGTTGTTGGTTTTTCCCAGAATCCTGGTTCAAAATATAGTCGCAGAAATTTCCATTTACAAGGCTGCCCTTGAGCGTCGTCACAGCCCCCATTTTTGCGGAATTCTTGAATCGTATCGTGGAATGGAAGATTTTTACGTAAATTAAGTCCTCCAAACTGAGTTTTTTCTTCAACGAAACAACCGAGAAGGTTATTTTCATGGGATTTACGTGCGGAATTGTGGGCCTTCCCAATGTTGGGAAATCCACGCTTTTCAACGCTATCACTGCCGCCGGAGCCGACGCATCCAACTACCCGTTTTGCACGATCGACCCGAACATCGGTGTGGTTATCGTGCCAGATAACAGGCTGAACAGACTCACGGATATTTACAACCCCGCAAAAACCGTCCCGACCGCCATTGAGTTTCTCGATATTGCGGGCCTCGTGAAGGGGGCAAGCAAGGGGGAAGGACTCGGCAATCAGTTCCTTGCTCACATACGATTGGTTGACGCCATTGCCCATGTTGTCCGTTGTTTTGACGATCCCAATGTCGTGCACGTGGACGGCTCAGTCAACCCGCAGCGTGACATCGAAGTCATCGAAACGGAATTGATCCTCAAGGACCTCGAAACTGTCGACAAAAAACTTGCCGAGGCAGAACGGCGGGCAAAAAGTTCAGACAAGAAGGCCAGAGCTGAAGCGGAGTTTTACGAACGGATCCGAATGCATTTCGGCTCCGGTCGTCTCGCACGCTACTTCGCGATACAGGGAGATGAAGAATCTGTCTGGATGCGCGATCTCCATTTGCTCACGCGAAAACCCGTGATGTATGTTTGCAACGTACACGAACGCGATCTCCATGCTGACAACGCGTATGTCACAACCGTGAGAGAGATTGCGGCCCGGGAGGACGCGCGGGTTGTTGTCGTTTCAGCAGCCGTCGAGGCCGAGGTATCCGAGCTTCCTGAGAACGAGCGGGCTCACTTTCTTCAAGGATTGGGTCTGGAAGAATCCGGCCTGAACAAGGTCATCCGGGAGGGCCATGACATGCTCCATCTCGTTACATTCTTCACGGCCGGACCGAAAGAGGTTCATGCATGGACGGTGGAGCGCGGTACTGCCGCCCCTCAGGCCGCGGGAATTATTCACTCCGATTTTGAGCGCGGATTCATCCGCGCGGAAATCATGGCATTTGAGGATCTTAACCGGCTGGGCTCAGAAGCCGCGGTGAAAGAGCGCGGGCTTTTGAGAATCGAGGGACGCGATTATACGATTCAGGATGGGGATGTTGTGTTTTTCAGGTTTAATGTCTGAAGGAGAATTTTAATTATCGACTGGAAACCGGAGATCAGAGATCGAAAATCGACAATTACCAGGTTCCCTACAGTCTTGGTTGTTTCCCTAACACATCTTCAATCCGTAAGACCTCCAATTTTCCCAACCCGAGCTTACGGACCGCACGCTCGATGATCGCCTTGTCTCCGACAACCACCACAATCATTTTCTCCGGGTCGATATATTCGCGCGCGACCCGTTGAACATCCTCTTTCTTTACCGCAAGGATTTTCCCGACATACGTGTTGAAGTAATCCTCAGGAAGGTTATACAGCACCATGTCGGCTAACATCGCCGCAATCTGAGCCACCGACTCGAAGTTGTCCGCATAACCGAGCGCAAGATAGTTCCTTGCCTTCTCGAGCTCTTCGTCAGGAATCGGCCTGAGAATGCCCCGCAATTCTTTGAAAAACTCAACCAAAGCACTGTCTGTTACCGCCGTTTGCACGGCCGAATATGCCAGAAACGGGCCCGGGAGAGGCCTCATGTCGAAAAACGAACCCGCCCCGTATGAATAGCCATGAGTTTCCCGAAGGTTCTGGTTGAGCCTTGACGTGAACGAACCGCCCAAGAGCGTGTTCATAACCACAAGCGGAAAGTAGTCCTTGGTCAGGCGTGATACACCAACCCTTCCGATCCTGATCTCAGACTGCGCCGCACCCGGCTTGTCTATCAGAAACACTGTCCCCTGCTCCACCTGCATCGCGTCCGGCCAATTAACCGATGCGGTTGTCCGTCCTTTCCAAGACCCTAAAACGCTTTCAAGCTGCTGTTCAATCTCGCTTCTTTCAACATCACCGACGACAATGAGCGTGGCGTTATTCGGATTATAGTACGTTTCGTGAAATCGCTTCAGGTCTGCCACACGCATGGAACGCAGCGACCGTTCGTTTCCCAGCATTGGAATTCCGTATGGATGCCTGGGACCGAATAGTTTCTGACTGAATGCCACCGAAGCGATGGTGGAAGGCTGGTCGTGCCATTGCAGAAGGGATGTTAGACGTTCCTTTCGCAGCCGTTCCAATTCTTCGGATGGAAAGGTGGGGTTTATGACGATATCGGCCATTAGAGGAAGGGCATCACTAAGCCTCGCGACCGGCGTGTGCAGGCCCACGGAGCTCGTGTGAGGTCCTACACTCGTCGAAATCCGGGCACCCAGGAAATCTATTGCATCCGCCAGCTCGAGGGCGGAACGTGTGCCGGCCCCTTCATCCAGCATGGCCGCGGTCAGGCTTGCCAGCCCGTTCTTCTCCGCCGGGTCCATTGCAGAACCTGTTTTTATGAGCATCGTAATCTGAACAAGAGGCACGCCGCGTTTTTCCATCAGAACCACGGGCAAGCCGTTGGAGAGCACAAATTTTTGGAGAGGCGGAAGTTGAAGTGAACGCGGAGCACCCAGTTGCGGGGGTGATGTGCGATCCGGCTGCTGGCTATCCGCCGGTGCAACAACCAGACATGCAAGAACGATCGCCGAAGCCCATCG
>JACQPU010000047.1 GCA_016207365.1 Ignavibacteriales bacterium
AGTGACGGTTGGCTGTGCGAAACACGAACGGCTTCCCGGCATGGAGGGCGTCCAACGATCCTGGCGGGCCAACGCGAAGCACAGGGTTCTTTTTGTAGATCCGCCAGTTGAAGGGAAATTCGCGATCAGTTGTCCATGCGAGCCCGTCGGCTGAATTCTTCCTGTCCCAGCTGTACCATGCCATGTACCACCGATCGCTCGCTTTGAAAACACTGGGATCTCCAGCCCGACCGCTGGCATCCCATGCCCCCGGCTGAGCACTCCCAACGATCAGTGGTGAATTCACGTCATCCACATCCCAATAGTAGAGATCCGATGATACAGCATAGCCAATAAACTCTTCGGCCAACCGGTTGACCTCACCTGAGGCATTAAAGAATAGGTAATAGAGATCTCCCCGCTTCACAATGTTCGGATGCCAGATTGCGTCCCTTCGCCAGCCGGAACCCGAAGGAGCAATGATTGGATTGTTCTCGTATCGTTTCCAGGTTCTGAGATCAGTCGACGTCGCCAGATTGAGGGACTTCGTTCCCTTTTCATACCCGCTTCCTGTAACGCCGAAGTAGAATAGGTAATAGGTGCCTCCTTCAAACCATATGAAGGGACCTGCGGCACCGGCAGCATCGGGTGATCCAAGGATCCCGCTGCCTGTAAAGATCGGGTTCCCGGGATCCTTTTTCCAGCGTGTCAAATCTGTACTCCAGGCGAGACCCACAGCCGGCGCCGTGACAAATGCATAACCGCGTCTTGTCGTGTCTTTACTTCCGTACCCCGTATAGACCATACCGTACTGCCCTCTTGCGGAATCGAACCACACGACAGGTGATTCCACCATCCCAGCATCCCACGAGCCTGCCGATCCAACCGGCAGGACGATCCCCAGTTTCGTGAGCCGTGATCCGGGGAGCTCTTCAAATTGAATAAACGACGCGAGCAAAAGGAACGAGAAGTGAATGCTGTTCATGGGAATGTGATGATGGAAAATGTACGATTCTGTCGAGGAAGTCCGTTCGGTCGTGTTCCGCAAAAGCGCCGAAGTACGACCAGTCGGTCAAATTGCCGTCCCGATCCATTGTCACCTCGATGCTCCCGCGCCGGTTTGTTGCGCTGCCACGAAACATGATTTCATCACGGGAGACACGAGCCGAATAGGATTCATGATCTGTGTCCTTGAGCTCGTCGGGGATGGTAAATCCCTCGTACGTTCCACGCTCAAGACGCCACGCTGAGGCTTCGCGTGCAAGAGCATGGAGATGCGCTTCAATGGCACGCTCCTGCATTTTAATTGCTGCGGTCTCAAAAATCATGATCCCTGCGAACGAAAGAATCCCGACAATGACAAGAATGATGATGAGAAGAGCGAGAGCGGAAAGAACAGTTCCGATAATGCCAAGAATCATTCCTGCCCGCGTCAGTCCTTCGTCGGCGCGTTCCATCGAACCTTCGCGCATCCGGCGCAAATCTGTGTGTCCCATGATCCAGGCGGGAATACCTGTGAGAAGACCGAACATGACTAAACTGAGAATGCCAAGAACCAGAATCAGCGCACCGCGACCCCGGTCCAGTTGAGATGATGGGGGATGTGTCGTTGTCATGATGCACCTCGCATGATGGTATGAGCTCGATCAAGAGCCTCATCGATGTTGCCGCAAACGTTCTCCGCTCCGATGCGATCCATCAGACCTGAGACCGTCAGCAGATGAAGGGGTTGTTTGTGAATTCCGGAAATAACCAGAACAGTACCGTCCTTTCGTGTCCGTTCCAATAAATCCTCCAGAGCACGAAGGCCGGTTGCGTCAATTGCAAGCAAATGACGCGTTCGAAGAATAAGAACTTTTGGTGGCGCTTTGATGGTTCGGAGAGACTCCTTGAACTGATCGACAGCTGCATAGAAGAGCGAACCATATATTTCGAACACTTCGACGCGGTCGGGGACACTGCGGCGGTTGATCGAAAGCGGATCGTCGGATTCTTCCTCCCGTTCCTCGAGATCCCTTGTTACGAGTTGTGCCTGGGAGACGGAGACCATCTGACGGAGAAACAGAAACGCTGAAAGAACAACGCCGGCTTCAATGGCAACGGTCAGATCGATCAGGATTGTGAGAAGAAATGTCGTGAGCAGAATTGCCATGTCACCGCGTGGTCCGTGTAGAATCTTGGTAAACGCCCGCCACTCGCTCATATTGTACGCCACAACAATGAGAACCGCCGCGAGCGTGGCCATTGGGATGTACGAAGCCCATTGTGCGAAGACCAGCATAAGCAGAAGAATCGTAAAAGAATGGACAATCCCCGAAATTGGTGTCCTTCCGCCGGTTTTGACGTTTGTTGCGGTCCGCGCAATGGCGCCGGTTGCTGGAATCCCGCCAAAGAGCGGGGTAACCACATTGGCCACGCCTTGGGCAACCAGCTCCATGTTCGACCGGTGCCGGGTGCCAACCATGCCGTCGGCAACGACAGCCGAGAGGAGAGACTCTATGCCTGCAAGGAGTGCAATGGTAAGACCGGGACTGAACATCGTTGTGATGAGCTCCCAGGTGACGCTTGGAAACGATGGGGTAGGAAAGGAATTCGGTACGCTGCCGAATCGTGTCCCGACCGTGTCGACCGGAATGTCGAAGAAATGTACGAAAAGGGTCATTACTGCGATCGCGACGAGCGGAGCCGGAACTCTGTGCGTAAGGCGCGGCAGGAGGGTCAAAATAGCCAGTGATGCGATTCCCACTGCCAGCGAAGGAGCATGAATTGTTGTGAAGTGGTTTGCGTACGTGATCCATTTTTCCACCAAATCCGCAGGCAACGGTCCGGTCGAAAGCCCGAGAGCGTCTCCAATCTGAGAAGAGAAAATAATGAGGGCTATTCCGCTCGTGAATCCGACAGTGACGGGATACGGAATAAGTCTCAGGAGCGCGCCCATGCGCGCAAGACCCATAGCGATGAGGAAAAGTCCGGCGATAATGGTTGCGATTGCGAGGCCGTTGTATCCGTATTGCTGCACAATGCTGTAGATGACCACGATAAATGCGCCGGTAGGTCCTGAAATCTGCACCCTGCTCCCGCCGAGGATTGAGACAGCAAGGCCGGCGATGATGGCGGTGTAAAGGCCTTGCTCCGGCTTCACGCCAGACGCGATGGCGAAGGCTATGGCAAGAGGGAGAGCAAGAATCCCCACAAGGACTCCGGCCGTGGCATCCGACGCAAATTGCCGAAAGGAATATCCCTCCCGAAGGACGGTGATAAGTTTTGGCGTCATCGATGTCACATGAATCTCCTTACTCGAACAATCAAGTGTTTTTCCTCCGTCGTTCAGATTCCGTTACGCGATGGATCAGGCGAGGGCGCCCTGTGCTGTTTGGTTCCTCTGGCTTTCCACAGAACGCCTGGAGTTGCGGAAACGATTGGGTCAACACGGCCGGGGCAGGAAATCGCGCGTTGGGATCTATCATGTGCCTGAGCTGAAATCCGTTGACCGGAGAGTGTGCATTCGGGTCGTTGTGAAAAACCACAAAAGCCTTCCGGACTGTTGCTTTGAGATTGGATATATTCCGTAGGATTTCCCGCAGTTCCTCTTCGGAATAGAAATAGTTATACCTTTGCTCCACTCCACCTCTGTCCCAGGATTCCTTGTTTCGTCCCATAAGGCGATAGTAGGCGGCGTCTCCCCATGCCTCATTTGTGAATGGTATGTGTTGCTTGATCGCTGGAAGATCGGTGTTGACAAGTTGCATACTGCAGGATTTCATAACGTCAAATGCTTCCGCTGAATTCCATGAGTCGTGCCGGAACTCAACGAATAAAGCGCATGAACTGAACGATTCGGCCAGTTTCCTCAGATATTGTTCATGCCCAGGCGTGCGTTCAAAGGAGTGCGGGAACTGGAGAATCAAGCCGCCAAGTTTTCCTGCTTCGACAAGTGGCTCCAGCAGTGCGCGCACGGCTTTTACATCGCCTTGCGTGGCATTGAGTTTATGTGTGAATCCCTGGAAGAGCTTGACCGTAAAGGTGAACCGCTCGTTGTCCTGAATGTCCTGAAGCCAGCGACGGGCTTGCTGAGGGCCGAGGGAGGTCGTGTAGAATGTCGCGTTGACTTCAACAAGATCAAAGAAACGACTATAGTACTCCAGCTTCCGAAATCCTTTGCCCTGATTCTCAGGGTAGAATGGACCATCAAACGAAGGGAGCGACCAGCCGCCCATGCCAATAAGGATCTCGGGTTGCATGAACAGTTCGGGAAGGATAGAGAGTGAGAAGTGAAACCTGCCCCCGCCTCGTTCGGAAAAGCAAAGAAGACGGGCAGGCGCCTGCAAATATCAAAAAGGCAGGCAGCCGCGAGAAGTTAAATGAAAATCGGCAATCGAAAATTACTTCGTCTTTCCCTTCAAAATTGCCTTGATCTGTGTTAGATGGTTCTGATCATGGCCGGCGATCAGCTCAATCATTCTCAAAATCGATTCGCGACCGCGCTCAACGTGGATACCGTACCGGCTAAGCTTGTCAGCGTCGAGGGTCCGAACGAATGCGAGATTCATTTCCCGCAACACGGCGAATGTGCGGAGCGTTTTCCGTGGGTCGCGAAGAAGATATCCCGCGTTGTTTTGCCAGAGATTCTGATCGTATGCCTGAACAGGTGTTCCCGGTGCGCTGACAACAAGCCGAAGGCGGTAACCCATCGCGATTTCAGCCTCGGCCAGATGAGCAAGAATCTCCGCGACGGACCACCGGTCGGGATGCGGTCGCCGAACAAGGTGCGCACGGGAAACTCGCTTCAGCAGTGCGGTGAGACGGTCGGGTGTGCGCTCCAGCACCCTGATATGGTTCTTTCCGGCGACGTAAGAAGAAAGCCTGGCGGCATATTGTTCGGGAGATTCTTTCATGTGGTATCTTCGGATTGCTCAAGCGGAAGCTTCCGTACGCGAATGGTCTCAATGACACGATCATCAACCTTCTCAATCGTGAACTCAGCGCCGTTGATCGTTATCCGTTCGTCCTTTGCGGGCAAATGGCCAAAATGTTCGATGACAAAGGCGCCGATGGACTGAATATCGCGGTCAGAAAGTTCCTGTCCGATAAGCTTTTCCACATCGTTCGTTGTAATGCTTGCTTCGACGATATATTCCGTGTCGCTGATTCTGGTCACTTCAGGTGCTTCGCGGTCAAACTCATCCTGAATCGTGCCAACAATTTCTTCCAAGACATCCTCGAGAGTAATCAACCCCGCCGTCCCGCCAAATTCATCTACCAGGATGATCATGTGGGATTTTTTCTGAATCATGGTTTCAAGCACGCGCTCCAAGGGGGCGGTTTCCGGCAGCACAACGGCATCTCGGAGAACGGAGTCGATCGTGAAATCGGGCCGGTGGTCGCGGTCGGTTTTGAATACGTCCTTCGTATGGACAATCCCGATAATATTATCGATGGTGTCCTTGTACACAGGATACCGGGAGAACTTGTTGGATCGCATGATCCCAAGGTTCTTCTGAATGGAATCGGTTATCCTGAGGGAAACCATCTCTTTTCGCGGGACCAGACAGTGACGGGCCTGTTTCTTGCGGAAATCCATGGCGTTCAGGACCATATGCTTGCTGGTGACGGAGACATCCTGTTCCTGGAGGAGCAACATCCGGAGCTCCTCGTTGGAATGTTTCATTTCGCTTTCGCTGACGGTCTGAAGTCCGGCAAGTCTCAGAATGGCATTTGCCAGACCGTTGAGGAAATTAATAATTGGCCGGAAGATGAGATAGAAGAGCCTGAGCGGATACGCGACCCACAGTGTCGTTACCTGGGCCTTTTGGATTGCCAGCGATTTCGGCGCGAGTTCTCCGAGTACGATGTGGAGAAAAGTAATGATTGTGAAAGCGATGGCAAAGGAGATCCCCCTGATAAGCGATTCGTCAACAATACCGACTGCGGCCACGGCAGGCCTTACCATGCTCGCAACATAGGGTTCTCCCAACCATCCCAAGGCAAGACTTGCAATGGTAATACCCAGCTGGGTCGCCGAAAGGTAGGCATCGAGGTGGGTGATGAGCTCGTTCGCGATCTTCGCGCGACGATTTCCCCTGACGGCAAGTGGTTGAATCTGCGTTGCCCTCACCTTGACGATGGCAAACTCCGCGGCGACGAAAAAGCCATTCAGAAAAACAAAAAACAACACAACCAGGATTTCCCCGATCCACTCAAATACACTCACGAGTCGCCTTTCTCAATTTCCTGAAGGAATCCTCGGAACCGTTCATGAATATACCCGAAAAAGTTCAATGCAGTCAAGGAACCATGCCCCGCTGTTGAAATCGGGTGGATTTTTGGAGATAATGAAGAATGAATCCGAAGATTCGGTCGCTCCTGACGTTTCTGATTCTGATCGCCGGCCTGGTCTTGTTTCTGCAGAGTGGATTGAACAACCAGGTTAGTGTGGCGAAAATCCGCGAGCTTGGTGAGAATCCCGCAACCCCCTTGCTGATCATCGCAGCAATGGCTGTAGCGTGGACGTACGCCCTCCCCGCATCGGTCTTCTTCTTTCTTACACCCCTGTTGTTTCCTCCTCTCGAGGCAACAGCAATTATCTGTACCGGTACTGCCGCAGGAACCGTCCTCGGATATGTTTCTGCCCGTTCGATTGGCGGACCATGGGTTGGACGATTCCGCGACAGGAAAATCACACGATTTCTTGAGAGGCACTCAAGTTTTGCGAGCCTGTTTGCGGTCCGGATCTTTCCCGGTTCGCAGCATGGTTTAATCAACTACAGCGCGGGAATATTGAAGATCCCCCTGAGGAGATTTCTTACCGCCACCCTTTCTGCGGTAGCGATTAAAGCGTTTCTCTATGCGAAGGCAATCGACGGAAGCGTTGGAGCCTCAAATCTGCGCGAAGCCCTGAACTGGGAGACCGTGAGTGTTCTTTCCATGCTGGGCCTTCTTGCCCTCGCCGGCCACATCTGGCAACGACGAGCTGCCGCGGAAATGCCGGACACAACTGCATAAAAAGAAACACTAACTTCCTCAACTGCTCTGAAATCCAACCCAGATAACCCTCAAGCTTTGTAAGGAAACTCAGGTATCCCGCATGCCATTCCTGCGGTGTACCGGGTTGCGGCTTGCCGATGCATTCCTGAAAAATCCGCGAGACCGCCATGGCCAGCTTTTGTTTGCCTTCTTCGACGACAGCGTCGACGTCGGCCGAATAAAACGCCTTCAGGGCATTCACATCCCACCGAACGCGGGTTTCAGGGGCTTGTTTGAAGAACGGAACGTCGGTCTTGCTCCCGCCGGATTTTTCGTAGACCAGAAGGTTCCAGTCTTCCAGCACTGCACGGAAGTCTTTTTCGGACAACGCGGGCGTGATCGGGAGTTTGGCCACGGCCTGCTCGGTGGCATAGGATCGATGGAAGAGCAGGGGGTGACCTGCGTATTGACCCAACAGATTGACGTCTGCCAACATTCCCAGCACGCGATGGACGGCGTCGTACGTTTCCCGCTCGTAATTCCTCTCGGCACCCTCAGCTTTCTCTCCGCCCTTTCTCGCGAGCAATTTCATTTGCACGGCAAACTCTGCGTCGTCCTTGAGCGCACTATGGCGGTCTCCGCTCGGTCCTCCCGTCGGACTTGGCTCTGACGCATACGAGAGCCTCACCGCTTTTTGATCCCAATCGAGGAAATCGAATTGTTTGGCAGCCTGCGCAAACGGGACCGTGGGATCAGATTCGGCCCGGAGAAGCGTAAGGAGTCGCGTAATCAGTCTGTCCTTATAGTGTTCATTAAAGTGGTTGATGTCGGCAACAACGTAGAGATCCTCCACCGCACAGGAAAAGACGGTATTGAGAAGCCGTACGATCTGATGATCGCCAATCTTCCTGTCGTCCAGCGGTCTCATCGTGTGGTCCACGCCCGCCATGATCGTGTCCATGATGATTGCCTTTTTCCTGCGTCCGCGAAATGAATACGGCGTCCCGACTTCGACATTTTGCATCCCATGAATTCGAAGCTGTTGCTTGGCATAGAGAGTTGGACCGTGAAAGGGAATGATCACTCCAATATCGCTGGCGGATCGGCCCGGTTCCGTGAGGGCATGTTTCACGAGTTCAAGGACTTTACGCATTTGCAGTTCGTTGTGCGGAAGAATCTTCCGGCGGCCGACGTATTGCTTTGCCTTCGATTGCAGTGAGCTGGTGTCGATGAACCAGAGGCGACCCCTTGCGCTCTGCGGCACGGTGACGTTGATCATGTTGTCAAAAAGCGTGGCCGCCACAAATCGAGAGAGCTTTGGCGTTGTTGCCGCTTGTGAGGAAAGCCGTATGCACCATTGACGATGGGCTTTCGCATACTCGAAGAGGTCCTGCAGCCGGTCTCCTCCGGTGAGATGGAGGAACGCATCGCGCCGGAACCACTCCTGAACACGAACCGATGGAGAAACCGATTCCGGACCGAGTTGGTATGGGTCACCGGAAACAACCATCTTTTCCCGTGCCATGGTCGCAAGAGCAGCGAGAAAGGGAAGGGCGATACTCTCCGCATCATCTACAATGACCAAATCGAAGGCTTTCCCCCGCAGGCGTGGATCCGTAAGCGCAGTCGTTAGAGTCGTCCCGACAAACGTCCTTCCGTCAAGAAGTCCACCTTCGTCAATGGTCGTATAGGAGTTCACGGCCTCCTCCACGGTCTTCAATCCCCCCAACTCTTCGATCCGTTTAACGGCAAGGTTGAATTCTTGTTGATCTTCTCCTGTGAGGGGCGCCGAAGCTTCGATGCGCAGAGACTCGTGAGTCAGAGCGGTCAGGGTGGATTGCATACGCTTGAGTGTGATGGATTTCTCCTCCAGCTTCTTCTGGGCCACAGCCAGGTCCTCCTTCCCATATCCCTTTTTCAACCTGTCCATCATGGATGCGTTCTGGATCTTTCCAACGGCCTCTTTCAGAGATCCGACTTCGGCACCGAGCTGTTCGATCTTCTTCTTCCTGTCCGACAATCTCTCGCGAACGTCGGTCAGGCGGGCGAGGGAATCCTCATGAAGAATCTGCTTGATCCTGATTCGCCAGTACGACCTAAGAAGACCGACCCGTTCACCAAAGGATTTGCGTTTCTCCTCGCGGAGGAGTTCAGCCTTCTGCTCAAGCGAAAGCGATCCGAGTTTGTCGAAATTTTCAACAGCGGGAAAACCTACGACACACGCAGACGATGCGACATCGGTGTCGAGGTGACGGGCAATTTCGATTGCGCGAACCATCAGATCGTCCACCCGTTCGTTCACGGTATCGACGAACAGAATATGCTTGCCTGCCTTTGCATAGTTGACAGCCAGTTGCGCAAGGACGTTGGTTTTTCCGGAGAGAATCGGGCCCCAGACGAAACTGATCTTGTTTCCAAGGATGCGGCTCAGGGCGTCTTGCTGTTCAGCAGGCGTGTCCGGAACCATCTGCGCTTCAAAACTAACGGCGTGGTGATTCTCGGAATCTTGCGGATTGAGAAGCAAGGTGCCGAGGGGGGAAGGCTGAGAGAGGAGGTCGATAATCGGCGCAAAGTGCGGTTCCACATCCCATTCGCACTGAGATTCGGGAAGCACCGGTCCAAAATCGTGAGGCAACGCAATAGTCAAATATTGGTTCTCAACGGCAACAAAGGTTCCCTGGAGCCGGAGTGGGTTTGCGTGTCCGAAGCTAAAAGTCCCCGTTGGAATGCCCTGAACAGTGATGTGTTCGGGGATTTCGAAGCGATAATACCAGCGTCCGGCGAAGGCTCCAGTGAAGGTTCCCGAAAAGAGCGTAATGGAGCGCGGAGTAGCCATCCGTGAGGTCATCTCGTCGCGAAGAGCACCGACAAGGGAGAAGTACTGTGAGACAGGCGATTCGGACTGACCCGCAGGCGTCATGGTTCGGAGGGGGTTCTGAGTGAAACGAGTTCTCTCAAACTATGAGAAAAGTGCTGAAAAGCAACCTTGGCACTGACGAGAGAGTCGATGATTTCTGCGACGCGAAGGGGAAACAAAAAAAGCGTCCGGATGGACGCTCTTGGTTGATCTCAGGGAACCCGCGTGCGTTACGGTTTGTCGGGGAATTCGTCAAACGCGTCGCCGAAGACGTCCTCCGCAACCGTTGATGAATCAAAGAATTCCCTGAACTCGGTTCCGGCCAAATGCCTGCGTCGCAGGAACACAATGAGGGCCGAAACGGTGATTCCAAGCACGAGTCCAACCATCACATATTTCTTCATAATTCCCCTGAGAAAAAAGATGTACGCAAAAATTCTTGGCACCCAAGTGTACAAAGAAAACAGCTCTCTTTCAAGGATGAGGGACAGCGGGTAGTGTACCGGACAGCGGGTTGCATTACTGAAGTAAGAATCCGGCGAGCGTAAAGAGGAGTAAAGCGCCTGTGGCTGAGACAAGCGCATAAGGAAGCTGGGTCCGCACATGGTCGATGTGATCGCTTGCCGCTGCCATGGATGAGACAAGGGTTGTATCGGAAATCGGTGAGCTGTGGTCGCCGAATACCCCCCCGCTTAAGAGTGCCGCAACCGTCAAGGGCAGACTGGAGCCTGTAGCTACGGCGGTTGGTACGGCAATGGGAATCATGATGGCGAAGGTTCCCCAACTCGTTCCGGTGGAGAATGCTATAAAGGCGGACGTAACAAAAATAATGGGGGCGACGAGGGAAGGATTGATAAGGTCCTGAACAACCGAAGCGACATATGGGCCCGTGCCCAGGATTTTTGTTGTGTCGCCAATTGCGAAGGCAAAATTCATCAGAATCCCTAATGGTATCAATCCTCCCATCCCCTTTAACGTCAAATCCACAACTTCCCGGACGGTCAGGATCTTCTGTCCCACTGCCAATCCCCCGGCGAGGAGAATAGCGAGGAGGACAGACCACAGAACTGAGGTAGATCCTGATCCGGCAGTCATGTCCCCGTTGCCTGTTATGAAGAGGCCCAGGGGCATCATGCCGACCATGCCGAGGATCGGAACGAGCATGTTGACAGCTCTAGGTCGAATGCCTGGCTTTGCTTCGACTGAGGTCACTTCGACCGAAACAAGCGGCACCCCGTTTTCAGCAATTGTCCGACCCGTTTCCGAGGCCCGTTTTTCTGCTCGCCTCATCGGCCCGAAGTCCAGAAATGTGAACGAGATGAATCCGACGAGAGCTACAGCGAGAAGGGCATAGAAATTCAGAGGAATCGTTTGGAAAAAAATATGGACGGGATTCTCCACCCCCTCGCGTTCCAAAAGGCCCAGCACGTATGCTCCCCAGGCGTTGAGGGGAATCAGCACGCACACCGGTGCAGAGGTCGAATCGCAGATGTAGGCTAGCTTTTCCCTCGAGAGCTTGAATCGCTCGAAAAGCGGTCGGGCAACGGCCCCGGTAACCAAACAGGTAATGCTCGATTCGATGAAAATCGACATTCCAGTGATCCAGGCTAGCACGGTGGCGCCTTTGCTGGTACGAACGAGGTGTTTTCGATGAATCCAATCAACAAATCCCTGCACGCCTCCACTTCGTTGTGTGAGTGTGATCAACGCGCCGATGAGGGAAGAAAAAATAATGACACGCGTATTCCCGCTGTCCTTAAAGACATCAATGCAGGCCTGAAGTGCAGACGTGAGACCCGTGAGAATCCCGCCGGTCAGTATGACCCAGCCGAGCCAGATGCCGAGGAAGAGTGAAGTGAATACTTGTCGGGTCCAGATTGCCAAAACGATGGCAACGAGCGGTGGAAGTATGGAAAGCCAGTCGTGCATGGAGGTGCGAAAGTCGTAAATTAAATGCTGAATTGCAAAACCGGCGTGTGCGGTTAGTGTAAGACGAGCTCGAAGCGGATGGGAATAGAGACGCGGACCTTTACCGGCTTGCCCCGTTGTTTTCCAGGAATGAATTTTGCATTTCTCACCGCCTTGGCTGCAGCTTCGTCACACCCTGCGCCAATTCCCCTTAAAATCTCAACCCTTGTTGCGTCACCTTGTTCGTTCACAAAGGCCAGGACATACACGCGTCCCTGGACGCCGGCGCGCCTTGCGATTTCCGGATACACAACGTTTCTCTGTATTGCCGCGAGCCCTCCAATCGGTTCGGGCATTTCCTCGACTGCAACAAAATATTCTTCTGATGGATCATAGTCCGCGGCGGGCGGTGGGGCAACGTCGGCCCTGACGTCGATTTCCGTACTAGCGAGGTCAACATCTTCTACAATTTCATCAGCTGGAGCTTCGATGGGGATGGGCGGACGCGGCGGCGGGGGTGGGCGATTCTCCTGGCGCGTGCTCTGAATATCTTCAAACTCCACAAACTCCTTCGGCGCTTGTGTTGACATTGCGGTCCGCGACACGTCCGGAAAGAGTCGAAACACGGCAATGCAGACGACGAGAGAGACCGCAAGTGACATTTCAAACACAATGGTGGGAGATGTCCCGAGGTCAACGGTTCGGTCTCTCTCAAAATGAGGGGGTAGCCCTTCAGGCCGGCGCATCCTGCCCAGGAACGGATATCGGAATTTGTCAAGTATCACGCTAAGGTCTCCGGGAAGGTACTACGGAGAAACAAATCGGATGTTGCCCGCAAACGCTACCGCTCAATCCAGGAAAGCCGACCTTGGGAAAAATCGGGTGCGGCGATGAGGGCCGGGTACGGTTTTGGAACGGCCGGTATCCATGAACGATCATCGAATTCCGGTCTCTGCCAGCCTTCGGACGACGTTGTCGAAACGCGTGCCTTGCCGTCCAATACGAGAGTACGGTATATCCCCCCTGGTTCCACCCGGTATCCCAGGACATTGATACCGGCAGAGGCGAAATGATCATAGTTTGCAGCCTGGACGGCGAGGACATTTTTCCCCGGTTGCAGGAATCCGGTAAGATCCCATCGCTTGACGCGATCCTGCTCAACGGTGAGCGAGAGCGATCGTCGCGCGAGCAGGGTACCAAGAGGTTTTCCATTGACGAAGATTTCGGCATGTGTATCTGCAATCACCTGGATTCCACCGGGTGCAAGGG
>JACQPU010000053.1 GCA_016207365.1 Ignavibacteriales bacterium
AAGGCCTCAAAGATATGGTCATGGTGCGGGCCGTAGCCGCGTGGAGCAATATCAACAACGATCAGGGCTTTCAACAAAGAAGGATGACGCAGCGCGAATTCCATGGCCGTTTTTCCACCCATTGAATGCCCGATCAGGGCTGTCGAAGAAATCCCCCGGGAATGCAGAAATTCGTGCAGGTCTTCGGCCATGGCTTCGTAACTCATCACATCGCTGTGAGGTGAGCGTCCGTGATTTCGCTGATCCGCTGCAAACACGTGGTAATGCTCTCCGAACCGAGTGCTGAGCGAATGCCAGTTGTCAAGAGATCCCAACAACCCGTGCAGAATGATGATGGGCTTGCCGGATCCGTATTGCCTGAAGAAAAGTTGCACAAGCATTCGACTTCGAAATGGGTTCTTCCGAATTATCCTTATATTTACACCATAATGAAAAAATCGTGGAAAAACAGCAGATCATGCGCGGCAAGAATCGTCTTGATCACCGTCGTAAGCTTGTTGGGACTTTCCTTTGGCGCGGAGGCACAGAGGAAATCCGCGGCGGGCAAGGAACCGACGCCGGGAATGATGATCAAGGAATCCTCTCTTGACTATCAGCTCTGGGAGAGTTTCTTGCTGGTCCGAAGAGCCAACGACGGGGAGGCTGCGGCGCAGCACGAACTCGCGATTCGCTATCTGCAGGGGCGAGGATTTGCCGCAGATACACTCAAGGCCGTCTTCTGGCTTAACAAGGCGGCAGAGAGGGATTTCGACCTGGCTCACTTCAATCTTGGCATCCTCCTGCTTAACGGATGGGGAGTTGCCTGGAATCCTTTTGAGGCCTTTGACCTGTTCGAGCGTGCCGCGCGGCGGGGAATGTCCGAAGCACATTTTGTTCTGGGCTTGAGTTATACGGAAGATCTTATTGTCAGGCAGAATTGGAAAGAGGCCTATGCACATGTCAAGAAGGCCGCAGATGCCGGATTTGACCCCGCCAAAAAAGCGCTCGTGGAATTCCGAAACAGGGGCATTCCGGATGGCACATCGAAGGATGTCGTGCACTCCGATACCGCCAGGCCGAAACCCTTGTTTATCGACTTCGACGTTGACACAAGTACAGCAAGTGATGATGGTTTGCTGAATGATCTGGTGAAAGAGGGAAGTGCAGAGTTGCGGAAGGCTCTTGGGGCTACTTCCGGGCTGACGCAGACGGACTCCAACGCCTACTCGCTCATTACGAGGGCCGCCAGGGCCGGCAGTCCAGAGGCGCAGACACTCCTGGGAAGGTTTCAGGAGTATGGCATCCGCGCACCCAAAGATCGCGTTGCGGCTGTTGCGCGTTACCTTGTTGCAGTCCGGAACGAGTCCGTCCGGGCGTTGGAGCTGATCTGGAACATCATCAAAGAGGAAGGATTTGCCGAGGAGCTGGAAGGACGCGCAAAGAATGGAGACGCCGCCGCGCAGTTTGCATGGGCCGGATTGGTTGCCGTTGGCATCGACAGACGTTTGTCGGGCCAACAAGCGCTCAAGTTGCTCCAGTCTTCAGCCGACCAGGGATACGAAGAAGCAATCATTGAACTCGGCCTTTGCTATCAATCAGGACGTTGGGTCGAGCGGGATCCGATCCGTGCACGCCAACTCTGGCAAATCGCAGTGTCCAGGGGGAAAACCGAAGCTCTGATCCGCCTGAATGCGGTGGGGTTGTTCACACAAAATGCGTCAGTGAATCCCGCCACAATCGCGCTTTTTAAGGAGCAGGCAGAGGAAGGTTCCATTCTTGCCCAGGTCGCTCTTGGCTATTGCTACGAACGGGGGCTGGGCGTAACCAGGAATTTGGGTGATGCATCACGCCTCTACCGGAACGCTGCCCAGCGCGGGAGTGAGAGCGCCTACGACGCCCTGAAACGGATTCACGACCTGATCCGCCCCCCTGGGGAAAAATGGGAGGTTGGATAAAACCCCCGTTCAAAGCTCTTTCGGTGTAGCAGTGGAGTTGATAGGACCGTGGGGAAAATCATCTGATGAGCGGGAAGAAATGACGGCAAGCTCGTGACCGACACGCAACGTTCCGGTCGCCCGGTGCAAAACGTTCTGGCCAAAGAAGACTTTTGTGCCATGACCCCTGTAGTTGGCCAGAGTACGGAGAGGCTCGGTGCCGCGAACCCCTGTCTCCTGATCCACGGTTGTTGTCGCACACCGTGAACACGGCCGCACTACTTCAAACGCCACGCTTCCGATCTTGATTTCCCTCCATCGATCTTCGTCGTGAGCATCGCAGCCGCTTACAACGATGTTCGGACGAAAACGATTCATCGGTACCGGATTTGAAAGCCTTCTGTTCAGCTCGTCAACGGAGGCCTCCGAAAGCAGCAAAAAAGGAAACGCATCGGAAAACGCAATACCCCGGCTTTCCGGAGAGTCGCGCAGCGCCATTTGTCTGACGCTGGTATCGGGCATGTACACCACGCGGCACGACTGGCCAAGAAGTGCCTCGAACCATTGCTCGAGTTCACGAGGTCCCCTCAACGCTTTTACCGTCTGCCCCCACACCTCGACGTGCATTGGCTCTCCTTTCCTGGGTTCGAGCGGAGCTTGCACAGAAGACTGACCGGCAGCGGAGATTTCAAGTTTGTCCCCGGAAATTGCGACGCGGGCACGTGCAAGTTGCGGATGTCGACGTTGCGTCAAAAACACACCATTCTCGTCCGTAACCATCCAACGGCGGTCATATCGAAAACCGCGTTCCTCGATGACGGCTTCTGAAAGAGAGATTCCACCGCAAGACTTGATCGGATAGATGAAAAGGTGGGAAACAACGGGAATCATCACGTCAGGATCTCGCGTAAGTTCCCATAACCTGCGCTTCGGCCAAAATGTGTCCCTCCACGGCCTTCAAAACATCATCCTTTGTGCAGCCCGGTTGAAGTGGAAGGTCAGTATCGACGGCATACAGTTTGAAGAAGTATCTGTGTGTTCCCTTCGGCGGACATGGTCCCTCATATCCGATGCCTCTTGATGTGTTCACTCCCTGTGAGGCCCCGTTTGGCAGAACACGCGTTTTCAACATGTTTTCCGGAAGTTCGGAAACAGAGGCCGGAATATTGAAAACAACCCAATGCACCCACACGCGCCCAGGTGCATCCGGATCGTCACAAATGAGGGCAATGGTCTTGGTACCATTTGGCACATCTGTCCAGGAAAGTTGCGGAGACGCATGTTTCCCGTCACATGTGTGGAGCTTGGGTATTTTCCCTTCGTGTGGAAAGGCATTGCTTTTCAGTACCATGGTAAAATCCTCCCCGAAAGAAACTGCGTTTGTCTTGAATTATAACCTACGGCTTCTTCTTCAGCAAGACCAAAAGCTTCCTTCCGCGTGCTTTCATCGCCGGCGTTCCGGACTCAGCAAGCTTTGCGATGGTCTTTGTGATCGAGACCCTCAATCGGGAATCCGTCAGCGCGATCTGAGCGAGAGATTGCATGGCGCATGTGCGCACAATGCTACTTGAGTCATCCAGATATCCGCTGAGAATTCCCGCTGCGACCTTTCGCTCGGAAGAATTCAGCGCGAGGCGTGGGATTATCTGAGCGACGTGCCAGCGGACTTCTTTTTGATCCGCCCGGGAGAGTACGGCCAGGATCTTCTTCTTATGAGGAACAAGCACGACCGGATTGTGGGCTGTGACCTTTTCGGCCGCATCGGCCGACCGAATCCTGAGAACCGGATCTGACGACAGCATTCCTTTGACAAGATACTGAAAAAGGAGCGGGTTGGCCAACACTTCGGCCGCGGCCTCGTCGGACCGTCCGATCGATCGAAGATCACCGCCAACGAGCATGGCTAAGAGTTTCTGGCCCTTCATGGTCTGTCAGTTTGAACGGTTAGCGCTCTCGTTCTCATCATACCAGCGCGAAATTTGTCGCGCGATGATCTGAGTCAAAGTGGAATCGTGGGTCAACGTCCAATCAAGTGCTTGTGGCGTAACTGTGGCATCTCCCATTACGTGAAAAAAGACAAGGGCTTTGATCTCCGGATGTCGCCGCGGAAGATTCCGGAGAGCCGCTTCATACCAATCGGCGCGATCTCCGCCATACGAGAGACACGCGAATTCCGCAATCATAATCGGCCTGTTCAATGCCGCGAGGTAGGCGTATTTATTTCCAAAGATCTCCTCAAACGTCCACCACTTCGACCAGTACGCCACGTTGCCGTAATTCAGTACTGCTGCGCCGACCC
>JACQPU010000056.1 GCA_016207365.1 Ignavibacteriales bacterium
CACAGGGCCATCGTATTGGAGCTCGTATCAGAGTGTAGCATTGGCGGCACTCGAACTCTGGGCCTGAACGCCCGGTTTCGGGTCGATAGCGACGCGTTCGCGGATTATGATCTGCGGATGGGAAATGGAGACAAGAAAGAGGGCCAAGCTGGTGACCCTCCTGAAGAGTTGAATGGATAGCATGGATTCCCTCACCTTGACGATACACCTGTGTTGAATGGATGATCAACACAACCTTTGAACCACGGGCAAGTTCTGAAAAGCCCTGAACAATGTCAAGTGCCGGATGTGATTCCCGGCGGCGGCTTATCACAGGTTAGACATCACTATGCTTTTTTAGGTACATAGTGAATGGTGAATTGTCGGTGGATAAATCGGCTGGGAGACTTTCAAAGCTTGAAGGACAAATAACCAATGACCGCAAAGTCACGCGTCACACCTATTGGAAACGTCTGCAGTTCGCGATTGAGGAGGTTTTGCAACTCAAGTTTTGCCTCAAGTCCCCTTATAAACCAGACCTTACCGAGACTCTGCACTATCACGCAATCAATTGTCCAGAATTCCGGAACAATACCGTCAGAGCCGGTTCCCGCGAGATCATCCTGACCGGGTAGAACGGCAAATTCGGGCCAGTGCGTGCGGGACATTCCATGAATTACAACGGAAGCGGACGTATGTTCCATCACTTTTGTCGTGCCGGAAGCACGAGCCTGATGCCGTGGAAGCTGAGAGTGATTCTGTGTCCAAACATACTGTATTCCGGCATCAGTCCGGTCCGAAACGTCCACATGGAAGCCCACCTCCACTCCTCCAAACATCCTTCGTCTGCGGTTCTCATAAGAGCCGGAGAACACAACGTCGCCTGGACTGGCCGAGCGGATGATTTCCACGGGACGGCGGCGGATTTCAGCGTCGATGGCAAAAGCAAAGACGGCAATCGAAGTCTGGACACCTGAATACGTGATTTCTCCGCCTGTTGTTCTTGCAGGGCGAAGGGTCCGGTTTCCTAAAATCGTCAACGTGTCATTACGTCCCAGCACAGGCCGATACCGGATGGTGGAAAAAATACCTGACCGCTCGAGTGGTGTCGGCGATCGTTCAACAGAAGAAAGAGAAAGCTCAAGCCGGGAACGTTCCGATGGTTCAACCGCCACCACAAGGCTTCCGGAAAGAAGCCGTTTACCGGTGAAGCCCCGTTCTGAGCGAACCATCGCCTGTGTCCTGCAATCCTCAAAATCCATCCTCAATTCAAATCCCGCTGCCCATGTAGTACTGTTTTCTCCTGATGTCAAAAATTGACGATTTCCGCTGGGAACTGAGAACTCCCGAACGGCATACTCAAACGGCAAAGCAATTGAAACAGAGCGACCCAGATCAAAACTCGCTACGGTGTGAAGCGCCGTTACCGATGATTTGGACGATCCTCCATCGGTATTTGCGTGATTTCGCATGGACAGGGACACCGCATCTCTCCTGATGGCGACACTGAGAAAGGACATCACGTTCTGAATGGACAATCGGGTTGTTCCGAGTGTTCCGGAAAAAAAGCCAAACGTCGACGCAAAGGGTAGTTGCTCCCACGCCGCAAACGAATTCATTCCACCATAAAACATAACCTTCATTTCATTCCCATCATCCCAAATCAATTCCGCGATTCCAATGTAGTTTCGGTTTGGACGGGAGAAAGTCGCTGCATCGATATACGAAAGGATGATCGGGTCCCGATCCTTGTATCCAACGGAAAAATAATTGAAACCCGCCGCAGTCAACCGGTATGTAAATCTTCCCAGGCGATTCGAAATGCCCGCCGCACCTGAAAAACCGATCTTGTTTCTGTTGTAGAACGGAAGACCGTCTTTGGTATACTCATCCAGAATGATGTCTCCTGTCTCGCTTCCGCCGTACATCCGCCCAAAGACCAAAAGCGAGTCGGGGATTGTTGTGCTCCCAAGAGAAAGCAAGCCAGCTGGATATGCCCCTGCGTAGGTGAGTACAGGTCGCCGGACGACTTCGACGGACTCTGCAAGCACAAGCTCGAACGGTGTATAGTCCGGAGATACCAGATTCAGCGGGAACGCCTCGAAAGGCATATTGTTGATTTCCACGATGTTGGCCGGAGCCGACCAATTCGCCAGTCCCCGAGGGCTCACAATCGGCATATACCGTGTCGCGGAAAATAATTGTACGGAGGATGTGCGACCAACAACATCGGTCACGCGCTGATCAAGACTGAGATATCCGGGTTGAGCGTGGAGTTGGGCACAGCCAAAGAAGATCGCCGTGACGATAAATCGTCTTATCATTCAATCCGGACTCCCAGTCCGACTGAAACTATGGCCACAGGTTCGAGACCGACAAGGATTGGCTGATACGATGCAAGAGCAACCAAGGGAGGAAGAACGCCCGATTTCCAGACAAGTGATGCGGTCAGACTGAAGCCAAACTCGGATTCCACTGCATTCTCAAATCCGGGCCTCGCCGCAGGTCCTGAAAAAATAAACGTGTTGTTGACAAGATGTGCCGTAAGGCCCACATGCACGGAAGCCGAGAGGTCATACAGGAGGGACAATCCCCCTCCCAACTGAACTAGAACTACATGCGGAATTCTGGACTTCCGTGGTGTTTCAGACACAGAATGCGCGGAAAGTATTCCCGAGGCCGACAAGAAGAGAGGGCAGCGGACCGGGACATCGGCATACACACCCAGAGCGGGGCCGTTATTCCAATACGTGCCGAATTCCTTTTGCGGAGCGATCCACTGGCCGGTCACAGAGAACGACAGCAACGACCAATCGATTTCCTGGCTGTACGTTACGTTCAGGAGGACACCGCTAAGAATGATCGCTCGCAATATTGCCCGCATGTTTCAGGAAAGGGAAACGAGAAGTTCGAGGACAAACATTCCAAGCACCACGGCCGCCACCAACGTAAACGTATTATCGTTTTCGAGAATGAATGTGACAAGCGCAGCAAGGACGCGAATGATGGGAGTGAGCATCAAAATAAGAATACCTCCAGAGAGAAGGACAATACCTGTTGAGACGGCGTAGCCCGAAAGCGCCGCTCTGACAACGGCCAGAGGATCGACAAGTCCGTCCATCAGAGGATATGTCGATGCCGTTTCTACAGCCACTCCCACGATCATCAGCACGGCACTCGTTACCACACCGGCGCGGAGCGCTCGGCTGATCCAGCGCTCGGTCCGTATATCCGATCCTTCGTTCATTTCCGTATCAATAACTGAATTGCCACGGCAAAGAGTACAATGACAAAGGCCCATTTCACGCTTTCCGCTCGGAGTACTCTGCTCAGCTTGACACCAAGCATCGATCCGGCAAGAACCCCCAAAGCTGCGGGTGCCGCGATATGAACATTCAAATGCCCTTCAGCCAGATAAATAAATGCGCCAGCCGCCGCGGTTACGCCAATCATAAAATTACTTGTGGCAGTTGCCGCCTTCATGGGAATTCCTGAAAGCAGATGCATTGCCGGTACCTTGAAAATTCCCCCGCCAAGCCCCAGGAGACCGGAAATATTCCCTGCGATCAACGACACAACCATCGTCCCCGGCAAATTTTTTACATGATAGGAGACCATGGTGTGTACCGCGTCATCAAAGTATTCGCCGGACAACGCAGTACGGGTCGCTTTGTCGCGATTTTCGACTCTTTTAGCAATCCGTCCACCTATGGCCATCGCTCCCGAGATGCCAAACAGAAGGATTGCAAAGATTTTCGTGAGCATTGTTCCGTCAAGATACGACGCTGTTATGCCGCCTGCCAGAGCACCCGCCACCGTAACAATCTCCAGCAACATTCCAAGACGAATATTCACGGTTCCGCGTTCCACGTTCATGGCCGCGCCCGCACTCGAGGTTGCGATCACTGCAACGATACTCGTCGCAATAGCCTGATGCATCGGAACATCCAGGGCCAGAACCAGAAACGGAATCAGAAATACGCCGCCACCCAGTCCCAGGAGCGCGCCGAGCGTTCCGGCGGCCGCTCCGCCGCACGCAATCAGAATTACAGAGCCGGCAGACACGACGCATTCCTGAGTTGATGTGCAAAACGGCCTGCAGAATGAGGGTGCAGGGAAAAGAAACGAGGATCACCCATTGTGATATGGGTCATGAAGTTTCGAGGGTCACCAAGGCAATCTCGGGCTTCACCATGCGAATCGGGACGCCCACCATGCCGACCCCAACATTCACGTACAGTCGCCGATCCTGTTCGACATATTCTCCCATGGCATATTTGTGAACCAGGTACACCGGATTAAGATTCAGGGGACCAAGTCGGAATCCAACCTGGCCACCATGAGTATGGCCTGCGAGGGTAAGATGTATTCCTCTCTCCCGACATTCGTCCCATACATCCGGCCGGTGAGTAAGCATGATCTTGAAAACATCTGGTTCCACATGTCGCATCGCCGTGTCGAAGCGCGCAAAATTCGCCGCCCCTCGGCCGGCATCGTCAATACCCACCAGCATCACATCCCGGTTATTCATGACAATTCGCTCGGATGAATTGTTCAAAAGAACCACCCCGGATCGTTCCAGAGCAGCCGACACTTTTTCCACGGTCGCAAAATGATCATGGTTCCCAAGACATCCGTATACCGGTGCCCTCATGTGCAATGTCTTCAATGCGTTAACAAGCGGTTCGATTTGCGAATCGGCCGAATCCACAAAATCCCCGGTCATCAGCACAAAGTCTGCCGAGAGCCCATTCACGATATCAAAAATCTCTCTCATGTTGTTTTCCGTCATGTACAATCCTGAATGCAGATCGCTGACATGAGCGATGGTCAGACCATTCAGTTCTGGCGGAAACTCCTTGAAGGGCATGGTTATGCGGTTAATTTGATAATCCCGCGCCGTGGCAATTGACGCCACGAGCGGGAACGACCCGACAACGGCCGCTGCGCCCATTCCTCCCTTACGCAAAAATTCCCGGCGCCCGTTGCTGAGAGGAAGCTCCGCATACCCAGCTCGGGTTTTGGGCGATCTATGAAAGATTAAGCGCACACCATCAGTCATGAGGCACACCACATCCGCAACGGTAACAATCAAGAATGCAAACACGACGGTCGCAAAGAATAGGCCGGCGGGGTATACAATGAGGATTTGGATCGGCATGAAATCGTAAAACGATCCCATCCGGACAGGGATTTGCATCAAGAGAAGAAGGTTAAAACCGATGAGAGCAAGTTTCCCTCCTCGTTCCCAACGCTTCCGTTGCAGACCCTCGAACGACCTCCGCAACCAGGAACGGAACAACCGGTACAACCTGTATTGCATCAGGCTAAATACGGAAAAGACAACAATGAAGAAGATCGTGAACATCCACACTGGATTCATCGATATCGTTCCTTCGAGATTATGCACGCGGCAGGGAAACTCTGTGCAACCCTAGTACTCCTTCCGGTTTGCCCAGAAATTCATCAACAATCCCGCCATCACCATGTTCACAAGCAATGCCGAGCCCCCATAGCTAAGGAAGGGAAGAGGGATCCCCACGACCGGCATGAGTCCCATGGACATGCCGATATTGACCAGCACATGAGTTGCAAACACCGCCGTGATACCTATCGCTGTGATGCTGGCAAACTTGTTCTTGCAGACGGTGGCGATGGTGATTCCACGCAACAACAACGCCCCAAAGAAGATCAATACAAGTGATGCACCTAGGAATCCGAATTCCTCGCCCGGCACGCAGAAAATGAAATCAGTCCATTGTTCCGGAATGAAATTCAGTTGTGTTTGCGTCCCTTTCAAATAACCTTTTCCGAACATACCTCCCGATCCAATGGCTACCTTTGCCTGGAGAACATTGTAGCCGGAGCCGAGCGGGTCTGCTTCAGGATTCAGAAACGTCATGATGCGTTTTTGTTGATAGGCTGGCATTCGTTCATACACAAACTGCACGGAGAGCCCCACAGCGAGCGTGACGGCAAATGCAGTGGCTGCAACAAACCGGTTGCGCCGGCTGATGTAGAGAAGCAGGGCACTGATCACAACACTTGCGACAAAGAATGAAGTTCCAAACAACGCTCCCGCGGCAACAATAACCGGAGACAGGATGGCTGCAAGGGCAAAGTTGTCGGCTCCGGCCCAGTAGAGAACAGGTAAAAAAAGGGCAAAGAAGACGAGGGATGTGCCAATGTCTGGCTGTGTCAGCACAAGCGCCATTGGAACGACTGCGATGGCAATGGAAAGAAAGAGATGTCGCGGATCAGAGATGATTGTGGTGGACTTTGCAAGGAATGCTGCCAGCGCGAGGATCGTTGCGACCTTCGCAAACTCAGACGGCTGGCCGCCGAGGCCTGCAATCCCGAGCCAACTCTTCGATCCGGAAACAGTTTTTCCTACGACAAGAAGAATAAGGAGGATGACCAAACCGGCTGCATAGGCCGGAAAACTTAATCGGTGGATGGTCTTGAGGGGGAGAACCATCGCTACAATCATTCCGGCAAGACCAATGCCTGCCCACATCAGTTGTCGCTGAAAAATAACACCTGCTCCCGCATCATAGGTTGCGCTATACACGGAAACCAGCCCCACGACCACGAGTCCGAGGGTCAGAAAAAAGGTCTTAGAATCGAAGTATTCCTTGAAATACTCGAACATCAGCGGTAGGCCTCTGTGACTACTGTTATTGTATCACTGCGCACTGGTTTCGGAATGGCAGGTTTCGGTTTATAGCGCTTGATTTCCCCGTGGATGTAACGCTCCATGACAAGGCCTGCGATGGGGGCTGCACGCGAGCCACCTGAGCCCGCGTTTTCCAGCATCACAACCACGGCAATGACCGGCTCTTCAAACGGAGCGAAACCGATGAACCAGGCGTGACCCTCACCGTGGGGGTTTTCTGCTGTCCCAGTCTTCCCGGCAACAATAACATCCGGAATTGCAGCTGCCCGGCCTGTTCCCCGTTGCTCGTTGACTACTCTCCTCATCCCTTCGCGGATGACATTCATCGTTTTTGCCGACAGCTTCAGCGGTCTGCTTCTTTGTTGAAACTGCTCAACTCTGTTTGTCAGTTTATTCCGTATCGCGTCAACAGCATGAGGCTGATGGAGCGCTCCGCTGTTTGACAGCGCTGCCGCGTAGACAGCCATTTGCAGCGGCGAAACCCCAAGCTCGCCCTGACCGACAGCCAGGCTGACCAAATATCCCTGTGTCCATCTTCCTTTTCCGTACACACGATCGTAGTATTCCGCCGTCGGCACCAGCCCTTGTGTTTCCTCGCCAATATCGACGCCTGTGGACTGACCGAACCCAAAACGTCGTCCATACTCCGCCCACGGTTCAAGTCCGACTTTGTGAATAAGCTGATAAAAAAACACGTTGCAGCTTTTCTGGATTGCCTCGACCACATTTGTGGATCCATGCACGCTGAGGTCTTTAAAAATCCTGTTACCAAACCTGTACGCGCCGGTGCAGGTGATGCGGTAGTTCTCATCGATGATCCCCTCCTCCAATGCCGCTGCTGCAAGAACCATCTTGTACGTCGACCCCGGGGGATACCGTGTCATGGTTGCCCTGTTGAACAATGGCTTCGTCGTGTCGCTCGTCAGACGTATCCAATCTTCGAGAGGAGTAACACCACTGAAAATGGAAGGATCAAAGTCCGGTTTGCTCACGAGCGCGAGGATCCCACCGTTTGATGGATCTATCGCTACAACCGCCCCACGATACTGCGTCATGAGCGACTCCGCAAACGCCTGAACGCCGGCATCCAGGCTCAGAAGAAGATCAAAACCTTCCCGTGGCAGAATGTCGTTCTGTCCGTTTTCAAACGATCCAATGACCTTGCCCCTTGCGTCCACCGCAAGAAATTCATATCCCTTCTGACCGCGCAACATCACTTCATAACTCGCCTCCAATCCCGATGAACCGATCAAATCACCCAACTTGTAGTACTCTCCCAGTTTTGCAAGCTGTGCATCGCTGATTTCCTTACAGTAACCCAGAAGATGGGGTGCATGGGCACTCGTCGGGTAATACCGTTTCGAATCGATCTGGTAATTGACTCCCGGGAGGAGATACAAGCGTTCTTCCAGCGCCGACAACGCTTTAAAATCGATATCGCGTTTAATGCGCGTTGGCGAAAAACGGGAATAAGCCCTTCCTTTTGCAATCCATTCCCGGATCGCCTCGCTGTCCATAGAGAGAATGCCCGAAAGAAGGGACAGACTGTGCTCGTTAAACCCTGCAGGAGTGACGGTCACTGAATACGACGGTCCGACATCAACGAGCAACTGGCCGTGACGGTCGAACATGTAGCCTCGAATCGGTTCCCGGACGATCGCCCTGAGCGTGTTCTCGGTTGATTTTCTCCCCAGCTCAATGTTATACAACATCTGAAGCTGATAGAGTCTCAGAAACAGGAGTCCGATGATGCCGACCACAAGGAACTTCAGCACCTTGCGCCGGGCAGGAGAACCGAGGTCTTCATGATGAACGACCGTACTCATGCCGGTACACGCCGGGAAAATGCGAACATGGGAAGCGCGCTCAGAATGCCGGTATAGAGAGTCGTTGCCGCGCTGTAATATATCACAGTTTGGATCAAGGGAACGTCGGACCCTTGAAGGAACACTGTATAGAAAATGAAATTGTGAACCAGCGAACTCAATCCTACAATCATCATGAACTGATACGACCCGAGCGTTTGGTCCGTCTTATTCTCATTATAAAAATATCCTGCAAAAAAACCCGCCACGGTTTTCGACAGCGCTGCAAGACCAAACAACTGCGTGGCAAGAAGATCCTCCGCCAACCCCACCAGAAAGCCTGCTACTGTTGCTTCTCCTTGCCCCCTACGAAGGGCCGTAATCACCAACCAGATGAGCAGGAGATCCGGCAGGAACCCGCCGACAGAGAGAAACGGCATGAATGTCGTTTGGACGATCAGAAGAACAAACACGATGAGAGCGCCGCGCAGACGATGTTCCATAGTCACGGTGTGAGAAACTCTTCGACGTTCCGTTCCAAGGCGGTCCGTTCGGGATCGGGTTCCGCAACCATGACAAACACCTCTTCGAGCTTGACGAAATCGACGCCTGGAGCAATCACCACGTGTTTAAACAGGCTCCCCTCCTGTTCGCTCACTCTGTCAACCAATCCAACCCTGATTCCAGCCGGAAACGTACTGCTGTACTCCGACGTCATCACCACGTCGCCAGGCCGGACATCGAGCGTTTTTGCAATGTTCTTCAGTATCAGACTCGAGCCGTCCCAAGCGAGGATCCCATCGACGCGGCTGCGCTGGATCTTGGCCGAGGCGCGGAAATCCACATTCAGGAGGATATTCACGACAGCATAGGTCCCGCTGGCGGCAATAACTACACCGACGAGCCCTGCATCTGTCACCACGGGCATGGACGCTCGGACACCATCGGCTTCGCCGACATCCAGCGTAATGGAATTTCGCAACAGGGTGAGGTTTTTATTCACAACACTTGCAGCAACAAAGCGGTATCCCGGCCGGGCTTTCAACCCAAGCAGACGGCGCAGGCGGAGATTTTCAAGTCTTGCTTCTCTGAGCTGGCTTGCTTCATCTGCCAGCTCGATATTGGTTCTTCTGAGGATCTCGTTTTCAGCTCCAAGGCTCACGTAACGCGGAATGAATGCGATTTGCTCCTGGACAACGCCGAGCGTAACCGTCAGAATTGCCCTGAGCTGTTTGATTTGCGGTTTGTCGTTGAGGGAAAGAAGAATGAAGGATGCGATGACGAACGCCGAGAGAAGGACGTACTCGCGAAAATTCAAAAACAACGTATAAAGGCGTTCAAGCATACGAAAGATTCAGGCGGGGGGAAGCGGAATGAATCCGGCGCCGGACCTCGTCAGTACCGCTTGCTCTTGATCAGCACCTTGGAATACTGGTCGAGGTTCTCCAGCACTTTGCCCGTCCCGCGCACAACAGCCGTCAGCGGATCCTCGGACACGTGGACGGGAAGATTTGTTTCCAACCGAAGCCGCTCATCCAGACTTTTCAACAACGCTCCACCTCCGCTCAACATGATCCCACGGTCGAGAATGTCGGCCGAGAGCTCCGGCGGCGTGCGCTCCAGCGTCATTTTCACGGCCTCAACGATCTGTGCAATCGGTTCGTTCAATGCCTCACGAATCTCCACAGAGCTCACTTCAGTCGTCTTCGGAACACCGTTGACCAGATCCCGCCCTTTGACCTGAATGGTGATTTCCTCCTTGAGCGGCATGGCCGATCCGACCTCGCACTTGATCGCCTCCGCCGTTCTCTCACCGATCAGAATATTGTGATTGCGTTTGAAGAATTGAATGATCGCATTATTCATTTCATCGCCGGCGACGCGGATGGATTCTTCATTCACGATACCGGACAACGCAATGACCGCGATTTCAGTTGTGCCTCCTCCAATATCCACGACCATATTGCCCACCGGCGCATCGACATCAAGCCCAACGCCGATGGCCGCGGCCATAGGCTCTGCAAGGAGATGCACTTCCTTTGCCCCTGCATGTTCCGCCGAATCGCGCACGGCTCGTTTTTCGACTTCTGTGATCCCGGAGGGTACGGAAACAACAATGCGCTTTGCAGGCACCCAGGCTGAATTGATCTTCTTGATGAACTCCCGGAGCATCCCTTCGGCAATTTCAAAATCCGCGATAACGCCGTCCTTCATTGGTCTGATGGTACGGATATCACGATGTGTCCGGCCAAGCATTTCGCGCGCCTCGTTTCCGATCGCAATGATTTTCTTCGTATTACGATCGAAAGCAACAATCGATGGTTCATTCAGAACAATCCCTTTGCCCTTCATCCAGATCACGGTATTCGCGGTTCCGAGATCGATTGCTATGTCCGCGGAAAACAGAGAGAAAAGACCCATAGAAGGAATGTAACCAGTTAAAAATGAAGAATATAGTGGTCAGTGACGGAAATGACGAATTCCGGTGAAAACCATGGCAATGCCGTGATCATCGGCTGCCCGGATCACTCCGGCATCCCGAATGGAGCCTCCGGGTTGTATAACCGCAGTTGCACCTACCCGCACGGCTTCCAAGAGCCCGTCAGCAAAGGGGAAAAACGCGTCGGAAGCCACTGCACAGCCCTTGAGATCCAGGCCGGCCTCTTCAGCCTTCTGAGCCGCAATCCGGGCCGAATCCACCCTCGACATCTGGCCAGCTCCAATGCCCAGGGTCCTGTCGCCCGCCGCATAGACAATCGCATTGGATTTCACATGCTTGGCAACCCGCCAAGCAAAAAACATTGCCTGAAGCTCATCGTCCGTCGGTTTTCGGGCTGTGACAACCTTCAGGTCCACCTGCGAAAGGGCATGCCGGTCGATCGTCTGCACAAGGTACCCACCCATGGCACTCCGGATTTCATAGGGACCCCGTTTCGCCTCCCACCGCAATCGAATCAGGCGTCGGTCCTTCTTCTTCCGCAGCATCACAAGGGCGTCATCAGAAAAGTCCGGGGCAGCGATGAGCTCGAGAAACAACTCGTTCATTGCACCGGCCGCATCGCGATCCACGGGTCTGTTTACTGCAACAATACCCCCAAACGCTGATTTTGGGTCCGTTGCAAGGGCTTTCGCAAATGCCTGAGAAAGATCCGTGCCAATGGCCACACCACATGGATTGTTATGCTTCACAATAACGACAGCGGGTTGATCAAACTCGCCGCTAAGAGACGATGCGGCGTCAAGATCCAGAACATTGTTGTACGATAATTCCCTGCCATGTATTTTTTCAAAGAGCGGATGGGAGCTTGTATGAAACGCTCCTTCCTGATGAGGATTCTCTCCATACCGAAGCGACAAATGTCGCTGCTCGGTAAGCATAAGGATCGCGGGAAGTGCCCCTGAGGTTTTTCGCAATTCAAGATACCGACTGATGACTGCATCGTAGTGTGCCGTGTGGGCAAAAGCTTCGCACGCGAGGTCAAACCGTGTTTCCGCTCCGATCGATCCTCCAGATTGTTTCAACTCCTGAGTGATTTCTTCATATCGGCGCGGATTGACCACGACTGCCGTGTGTCGATAGTTCTTGGCCGCAGCCCGCACCATGGCCGGCCCGCCGATGTCGATATTCTCGATCGCTTCCTCCAGCTGAACGTCCGGCCCGGCGACCGTTGCCTCAAATGGATAGAGATTAACAACGACCAAATCTATGGGCCTGATGCCGTGTTGCTCCAGTTCCTCACGATGACGCGGATTATCCATCATCGCCAGCAGACCTGCGTGGATATTCGGGTGAAGGGTTTTCACACGACCGTCAAGAATTTCGGGAAAACCCGTGAGATTGGAAACCGGCGTCACAGACAGGCCCGCGTCCCTCAGAATACGAGACGTTCCACCAGTGGAGATGATTTCGATGCCAAGACTGGCAAGCTCCCGCGCGAGTTCAACAATACCGCTTTTCTCCGACACACTGATGAGAGCCCTGCGGATGACAAGGGCTGTATTGTCCCAGGGTGAAGCTTCCATGCGAACCGATCCAGTCAACGAATCCAAACTGTTGTACCCTTCATCATCACCCTTCCTTCGGCAAATGCCCTGAGCGCCTGCGGATACATCTCGTGCTCGAGTTTTTGAACCTTGGCGGCCAGAGAGACGGGATCGTCATTTGCTGTGACTTCAATTGCGCGCTGCATGACAATCGGCCCATGATCGTACTCTTCGTCAACAAGGTGAACGGTTACCCCTGAAATCTTTACCCCTGATCGAATGACCGCTTCGTGAACACGCATACCGTACATGCCGGATCCTCCGAACGAAGGGAGGAGGGCTGGGTGAATGTTGGTGATTCTATTCCTAAATCGCGCAATGACATCGGGCGGGATCATTCTCATGTATCCGGCAAGTGCGATGAAATCGACTTCGTGCTGAGCCAGAAGAGAAATCAGTGCTTCGGAAAACGCTTCTTCGGACGGATACTCCTGCTGTCGGATACGGACGGCCGGGATATGGTTCGAGCGGGCAAGTTCCAATGCACCCGCCGAGGCATTATTACTGATGACAACAGAGAGCCTGGCCGGTAAGTCACCCTTGCGGATTGCTTCGAGGATCGCGCCCAAATTCGAGCCGCGCCCCGAGGCAAAAACGGCTAAGTTCATGTAAGGGGGTTTCGAGAAAAACGAGTTCCGGGCGGTAGGAATGTAACGATAACTTGCAGGATTGTCAATGAATTACGGGATTTCTGAGATCAGGAAACAGCCGCTTCGGTAATCGCGAGAACGCGTTTTGACACATCAAGTATTGCCCGCACTCCCAAAGGAATCGTCAGTTTCTTTGGAATGTGTCCATACTGAAAGTTCAAAAGCACTGGAACCCTCATCGATCTGGCAACGTCGGCGAGAACTTGATCAATCGTCAGGTGCGGCTTGGTGGGATCAGACGGCACGCAATCCGTGAAACGTCCCAGCACTAAGGCGCCGACGCTGTTCAGAATGCCGGCATGCCTTAATTGCACAAACATTCGATCCACGCGGTGAGGAGCTTCGTCTACATCCTCCACGACAAGGATAGAACCGCCATAGGACGGGCAAAATGGCGTACCAACCAGTGATGCGACAAGAGAAAGGTTTCCTCCCAAGAGCACACCGCCGATCCTTCCATTTCCCCTCACCTGGACCGGTTCATCCGAAGGATTCGCAAGTTCCCCGGCGGGCTCCGCAATTGTGATCATGTTCCAAAAATGCTCTTCGGTGTAGGGATCCATCCCATTCCACATCTCCACCCCTGCCATCGGTCCTGAAAATGTAATAAGCCCCGTCTTTCGAAACATCGCCAATTGAAGAGCTGTGAGATCGCTGTACCCTACAATGATTTTCGGATCATTCCTCAGCGCGCGATAATCGATCTTCTCCAGAATTCTGGGAGTACCGTACCCTCCCCGCAACGCAAAAATCGCACGCACGGATTTGTCGCGGATCATCGCGTTCACATCCTTTGCACGGTCTTCATCCTTCCCGGCAAGGTATCCGTTTTGATCCATCACATGCGTCCCTACCTTCACTCTGTAGCCACGGTGTTCGAGGTACCGCACCGCCTTGTCGATCTTTTCCTGTGAAGACGGCGTGCTTGCCGGCGAGATGAGTCCGACAATTTCACGAGGCTTTAGACGGGGAGGGCGTCGGGATTTTCGTCGTACTTGTATCATACGAAACGTGGCGGAATTACCATCATTTGCGTCCTGCGTTGATGATACCACCGGAGATGATGGACAGACCCGATGTCGACGAACCGCTTGTCCTTGATGCACTGGATCAGCTGCGCGCGGTCAACAGACGCTTTGGTGCGCTCTCCGCCGTAACACGTGGCCTAAAGTGTCTCCTTGCCAACCTCCCTGCCAAGCAGGAAATCCACCATGCGTTATGATGCCGTTCAGTCGGTTCTTCGTTCCTTCACTGCGCAAGAACTTGCCCTCTTAGCTTCTGAAGCAGGCCTCCTCCACTGGACAATCATGCCCGTTCCGCTCTTCAGGATGCTGCTGATTGCACGATTAGAAACTTCGTAGGGCACTCTTTCGCATTCGATCCTTCTGCTCGGCACTTGCTCTCCACTGATATCCGTAAATCGCACCCTCCCACTCGCCATACATGGAATTCGGCAGCACAAGAAACCGCGTTCCGAATTCGTTTCGCAGACGGTCGGTCTCCCCCATCCGGTCCTTCACGGATTTCCGTTCAAACACCGCCGCGTGATCGTTGAGATTGTCTCCAATAAGCAGAACAATGTCATGCGTTTCCGCAATCATTGTCCTTCTGGTTTCCTTGCCCGATTCCGTTGTTTTCAGAAGAATATGTGCGCTGTCCGCCTGCGGGAAGCCCCGGCGGCGAAGATTTCGTTCGCTTCCCGCATATTCGTCGGCCATTTCGCGATTCGACACATAGAAGACATCGTAGCCTCTGGAAACAGCATACTGTAGAAACTCCACCGATCCAGGCAATGCCTCTGCCGCGGCACGATTCACCCAGTCCAGCCATGCATACGGAAACGATTTGTTTTCAAGGATCATCCTTGCCGAATGGGGACTGTTATCGAGCACTGTTTCATCGATGTCCACGACAACTGCACGGCCGCGGGAGCGCGTTGGGTTCTTCTCTTCATATTGATCGATAATCATCCGGGCAAATTGAAATGTCTGGTAGCTCATGGCTCGCATTTCAGCAGATGTCTGGTGCCAGACAACTGCCATGACCAAGTGCTCGTTGAGCGACGGTTGAAATTCTGGTCTTCCGGAAAGCCCTAGCGCCAGTAACGCGGCGCCGGAAAGAACAAGACCTCGAAGAGGAATTTTCATAGCCTTCAATTGTAGTTTTTTGTGAGAGGCCAGAGCTCGCGGAGTGGTCTTGGGAGCTTTCTGGCAAGGTACAGAGGGAGATTGTTTTCGTAAGGCATACAATAACGGCATTGGGAACGCGCAACGTGCGGGGGATTTGTGAGTCCGCAACTTGGGATGGCTGGCTCATTCGGGGCGAATAACAGTTACCTGCCCGCCCATTCGATCCTTCTGGATTGAGGCCACGATCCGGGAGACGAGTCTGGCCGACAGGAAACGCACGGCAACAGTGCCAAGTTTGTTGAAGAATCCTGGAACGATCAGCGGTCGCCCGGCCATAAGCCCCTCATACGCAGCGCGCGCAACAACACGGGAATCCATTTCCGCGATCCCGCCGAGGGCCCGACGTCGAATCCCTGCCCGTGCGCGGAATCCAGTAGCCATGGGACCCGGACAGAGAACGCTCACCGTAATCCCTCGATCACGTACTTCCTCCGCGAGTCCTAGGGAAAAGCTAATAAGGTACGCTTTGGTCGCGTGGTAGTTCGTCATGAACGGACCTGGCTGGAATCCCGCGATCGAGGCAACATTGAGTATTCTTCCGGATCCCCGCGCCAGCATAGCCGGAAGAAGCAGTTTGGTAAGGTGGACAGGTGTAACAACGTTAAGCTGCAACATGCCGAGTTCTTCACCGTTGTCCGAGTATCCAAAACGTCCCAGGAGGCCAAATCCGGCGTTGTTCACAAGAATGTCGACGAAAACACCGGCTGCGTCAAGTTCGCGAGTGATTTCTCCGGGTGACTCGGGTCTTGTCAGGTCCTTGGCAATCACCATGGCGGAGACCCCGAAGATCTGCTGAGCCTGGTTGGCAAGAGCGAGCAATTTATCCTCGCTCCGCGCAACAAGCACAACATTGTATCCATTCTCGGCAAACACGGTGGCAAGATCGTAACCAATACCGCCTGACGCTCCGGTAACGAGAGCGGTCTTGTTCTGCTTCCACAACCCTGCTTGTGGCCGCGGCCGAGAATGATGCTTACGGAAAGTACGTTTCCTAGGAGGCATTCGTGAAACGAAAGAGATCAAATCACGGCTAAGGTAGAAAACGATGGAAGGAAAAGCAACCTCTCCTGACCGCGCCTCACAGCTTGATTCATCGCCGTAATTCTTTGTATTTTCCGGTGGACGGGGAACAAGGTTACTGGAAGAAAATTGGCATGAGGATTCTCGCGGTAACAGATATTCATGGAGCGTACGATCGGGTTGAGAGCATCCTCGCCCTTGAGCGCAACTATCATGCGGTGATCATTGGAGGAGATCTGACCACGCACGGCACACGTCGCGAGGCCGAAGACGCTCTGCGAAACTTGGCCAAGGCGGGGGTTCCCCTCTATTGTGTGGCAGGTAACATGGATCCACCTGTCCTCGAAGACACCTTCTCGCGTTTTGCAAGCTCCCTCAATGGCCGGGGTGTGCTCCTCGATGACATAGGGCTCTTTGGCGTCTCTGGATCCCCCATGACCCCGATGCATACGCCGTATGAACTCTCGGAAGAGGAGATCGCCCTCCGCGCCCATGCGGGATGGAAGGACGTTCAGGCCGCGCGAATGACGATTTTCGTCCCGCATACGCCTCCTTACAACACCGCTGTTGATGTTCTGCGCTCCGGAAATCATGTTGGAAGCACTGCAGTGCGAAAATTTGTGGACCAGTGCCACCCTCATGCCGTGGTGTGCGGACATATTCACGAGGCGCGCGGCACCGACCGGATCGGTACAACGATCGTGGTCAACTGCGGGCCTGCGATGAATGGTTACTACGCCGTTATCACGGTCGGTAAGGAAATCTCGGTGGAACTGAAGGGATGAGTACAATCTCCGTTGTGCTTTTCGACCTCGGCAATGTTCTTATCTCCATTTATCCGGAAAGGTTCGCGGCTACACTTGGAATCGATCATAGATCCGACCAACCCCGTCGACTGCAAGTTGTTCAATTAATGCAAAGGTACGAGCGTGGCGAGTTGGAGACGGACAGGTTTTTTGAGCAATTAGGACAGGTTTTCTCGGGAAAATTCTCGCGACAGAGGCTTACGGAAGCGTTGGAGA
>JACQPU010000049.1 GCA_016207365.1 Ignavibacteriales bacterium
ACTGGAGAACCTGAATATTCTTGTTTGTGTAAATGCAGATGTCGGCAGCGGTTTCAAGGGACTCCCGAACAATTTCGAGCGCACCCAGATTTGTGTGTTTCATCAGAACGCGTGCAGCTGCGAGGGCGTAGGAACCACCCGACCCCACGGCAACGATGCCATCGTCGGGCTCGATGACTTCCCCGTTTCCCGAGATGACCAGCGAATACTCCTTGTCTACCACGGCAAGGAGGGCCTCGAGTTGACGAAGATACTTGTCTGTCCGCCAAAGTTTTGCGAGCTCCACAGCCGAGCGTACAAGCTGCCCACGGTGCTTTTCAAGCTGTTCCTCGAATCGGTCGAGCAGACTGAGGGCATCTGCGGCCGCGCCGGCAAATCCAACAAGCACCGAGTCATTGTACACCCTGCGGATCTTGTTCGAGTGCTGTTTCATCACCGTGTTTCCGATCGTTACCTGCCCGTCGCCTCCGATTGCAGCAACACCGTTGCGACGCAAACCAATGATGGTGGTGGAATGGATGTTGCTCATGAGAATTCGGATATTGTTGGCTAAAACCTCTACCCAATACTTTTCCTTAGCCTCGCAATCGGCAATCCCAGCTGCTCCCTGTATTTTGCCACGGTGCGTCTTGCGAGCTTAATGCCTTCCTTCTGCAACAATTCTGCAATCTTGTCGTCGTTCAACGGATTCCTCGGGTCCTCCGCGGCTATCATCTCTTTGACCTTCTGTTTCACAACAAGGTTCGAAAGATCCTCGCCTGTTGTGGTCTCGATGCCCGAGGTAAAAAAACGTTTCAGGGAGTACACGCCGAATTCCGTCTGCGCATACTTGCTGTTGACAACGCGGCTGATGGTTGAAATGTCCACGCTGACAACCTCTGCAACGTCCTTGTAGATCATGGGTTTCAGGGTTTCGCCGTCCTCAAACCATTCCCTCTGGCGATCTACAATAACACGCATGACTTTCAGAAGCGTCTCCCGTCGCTGATGAATCGAAGCAATGAACCATTTGGCTGACTCGAATTTCTGTTTGATGAAATCCTTCGTTTCTTTCGATGCTTTCTTTCCTTTTGGCGTTACCAGCTCCCTGTAAGCGCGGTTCAATCGAAGCGTTGGAATTGTCCGATCGTTCAGCGTAATCAGGAAATCCCCATTATCTTTTTCCACAATGAAATCAGGCGTGATGTAATTCTCCTGCGCCGAGAATTCTCCTTCACCCGGTTTTGGATTCAGATGCTGGATCAGCTCAATGACGCGCTTCAGAGTGTCGAGTCCGACGGCGAGATGCTGGGTAAGCGATTCGTATCGTTTCAACTTGAGGTCTTCAAAATGGTGCTCGAGGAGCTTCAGTGCCAGCTCCTTTGCCACCGCATCGTACGATCCGGCATGAATCTGGGCCGTCAGGCACTCCTTGAGATTTCGGGCGGCAATTCCAGGGGGATCAAGCCTGTGGATCCTCCGCAAAACGGCCTCGGCTCTTTCCAAGGGGATCTCAAGCCCGTAGGTGAGATTCAGATCCTGAACAATGAGGTTCAGCTCCCTGCGCAAGTACCCGTCCTCATCCACGTTGCCGATGATTTCTTCGGCGAGAAGCGTGTCCGTATCGTCCACCTCCAGCATTCGGAATTGCGCCAGAAGACGCTCCGAAAGCGGCGGGCTCGAGGGGAGAGGAGGCTCGACATCCCCGTCCTCATCGGCCTGAGGACGCGCCTCAGGGGTCTTGAAACCGGCCAAGTCGTCGTTCAGGTAATCGTCCAGCGTGTAGCCTTCCTCGTCTTCCCCGTTCGCGCTCTCCAGCGCCTCACCAGTTTCCGGTTCCTCTTCCTGGAGGTTTTCTTCAACCTCGAGCATCGGATTAAGCTCCAACTCGGTCTTTATCCGCTGTTCGAGGGCCAGATTCGGAAGTTGAAGCAGTTTGAGGTATTGTACCTGTTGGGGTGTGAGTCTAAGGCCGAGACGAAGCTGTTGGGAGAGGTTCAGGGTTGCCACGGCACAGTTCCTCGTGAGGCGTCGCTCTCCAGAAGCGACCGGCAGTATTCGCGAAAGCGACGGTACCACTCTTCTCCATACGCGCGGATGAGCGCGTCGCCGGCAAAGTCGGAGAGCAGCATATCAACAGCTGCACCTTCGTCGAGCGCGTGACTGCAATGGTCCAGATATTCGAACCGGATCTGCTCCTGCAGTCCGCGATCAATCCTGATGGGAAACAAATGACAGGAGAGCGGCTTTCTCCAGCCGATTTCTCCGGCAAGAAAGGCTTTCTCGAATGAACAACGGGCAATGTCTCCTTCGTAGGTAACAAACACGCATGCCTCATTGTCCACGCATGTGGTTACAAGGTTGCCTGCCTCTCCCTCGAACATCCCTCTCTCTTCAATGACCTGAAGGTGGTGTTCGTCCAAGTACTTCCGGACCGCCGGAAAAGCACCTTGAATCTCGGCCACCTCGCTGTCAAGGAGGGGAGCACCCCTTCCCCCCGGAATGGTGCAACAGGCCCCTTTGCAACGGTCGACATTACACCGGAAACGGAGACCCGGAATGACGGGATCGATCGCAATGTCCTGAATTTCGGTCACTTGTGCCATTTCGCTGTCTATTTAGTATAATCAAAATTCCCGAAAAAAGGCAATGTATCGGCAGCAACCCGTCGCTTCATGTCTAATTCAGCTACTCGCATCCCTCTTCGAACGTCTCACCCCCCCCAAGTCTTCCCCAAGCCCCACAACCTTTTTTCCCCACCCGGAGTCTTATGTTCATCGTTTCCGATATGCCGGTTTTGTCAAGCCGTGAAACGTTCGTTCATGATGGATGGAGGCAGTTCATGAAGGTCCGCGTCGTTCTTCTCGGCGTTCTTTTCCCGGCAATCGTTGCCGCGCAGAAACCGTCGATACATGCCGTTCATATCACAGAACCGATCGCCATCGACGGCGTTCTTTCCGAATCGGCATGGGCGGGTCCGGGATTTTCCGCCTTCAAGCAAAAAGAGCCGAACCAGGGGGAGGATGCCACGGAACGAACCGAGGTCTGGATTGCGTATGATGACGCAGCCCTTTACGTCGCTGCCCGGTTGTACGATTCTGCCCCCGATTCGATCATGCAGATCCTGGCCAGGCGGGATGCTTCGCTCACTGCAGACGTGTTTGCGGTGTATCTCGATCCCTACCACGACGGCCGTACGGGCTACTATTTTGCGGTTACGGCCGCAGGGTCGATATCCGACGGAACCATGTATAACGATGATTGGACGGAGAATTCCTGGGACGGTGTCTGGGAAAGTGGAGTGAAAGTCGATGAGCGCGGATGGGGAGTCGAGATGCGAATCCCTTTTTCCCAGCTTCGTTTCCACGAACAGCAGGATCATGTGTGGGGAATTAACTGCAAGCGTGTGATCGGACGGAAAAACGAGTTCGATTACATGGTCTATGTGCCGAGAAATGAAAGCGGATTTGTATCCCGTTTCGGCACACTGAGCGGAATCTCCTCCATCGCTCCCGGTGGTGCCGTCGAAGTACTGCCGTACGCCAACACACGTGCTGAATATGTGCGCTCCGCGGCAGGGGATCCGTTCCGCTCCGGATCAAAATATATCCCGGGCTTGGGAGCCGACGTAAAGGTCGGATTGACAAGTAATCTAACGCTGAATGCCACGGTGAATCCGGATTTCGGTCAGGTCGAAGTGGATCCTGCGGTCGTCAACCTGAGCGACGTCGAAACCTACTTTTCTGAAAAGCGTCCGTTTTTCATTGAAGGCGCCAGTGTGTTCGAGTTCGGCTATGGCGGGTCCAACAATTTCTGGGGGTTCAATTGGTCCAATCCAACGATTTTCTACAGCCGCCGAATCGGGCGGGCTCCGCAGGGCAGCCTCCCGTCTTACGACTATGCCGACCTTCCGCTCGGGACGCACATCCTCGGAGCCGGGAAACTGACCGGACGGGTGTTCGATCAATGGAAGATTGGAACGATTCATGCCGTGACGAAGAGGGAATTTGCGGAAATCCAATCGTCAGGACAACGGTCGAAGATAGAGATTGAACCGATGACGTATTACGGCATCGCTAGGATCCAACGTGATTTCGATGAGGGAAGGCATGGTCTTGGCGTGATTACAACGTACACGCAGCGCGAATTTGCCGACGCGCGGCTTCGCGATCAGATCAATGCGGGAGCATTCGTGAGCGGGGTGGATGGATGGGTCTTTCTGGATGACGAGAAAAAATATGTTCTCACAGGCTGGGCTGCAATTTCCAATGTCCACGGCTCGACGACCCGACTGATCTCCGTGCAAAGGAACTCAACGCATTATTTTCAACGTCCTGATGCCGGGCACGTGGAGGTAGACTCCAGCGCTGCATCATTGACCGGATACGCAGGCCGACTGATGCTGAACAAACAAAAAGGGCCGGTGGTGTTGAACGCCGCGATTGGAGCCGTTCATCCGAAATTTGACGTGAACGATATGGGTTTTCAGGGACGGTCCGATGTCGTAAACAGTCATGTTGTCCTGGGGTACAAGTGGGCTGATCCGACCGACTATTACCGGTTTCTCAGAGTTCAGGGTTCTACTTTTGCGAACTTTGATTTTGGGGGAAATAAGATCTGGCACGGTTACTGGATGAGCACATACATCGAACACACAAACTACCACTGGACAGCGGCGGGGTTTGCGTATAACCCGTTCACCTACGATGTTCGCAGGACGCGGGGCGGACCGATGATGCTGACCCTTCCGGGGAGGGAATTCTGGGTCGAGCTGGGGAGCGATAGCAGGAAGGATGTTGTGGTGTCAATGTTCGGGTTCACGTATATGCGCACCGACGAAGCGGAATGGCAGGTACAGGCCGACGTCGAATGGAAGCCCGCGCCCAACATTTCTCTGACTGTCGGCCCATATTTCGGCAAGGACAGAACCAAGGCGCAATGGGTCACCGCAGTATCCGATCCTTTAGCTGTTACCACCTATGGAAAACGCTACATATTCGCGACCCTTCATCAGACGTCGGTCGGAGCAAGCATGCGGTTGAACTGGACATTCTCCCCGCAACTCAGCTTGCAGGTTTACATGCAGCCGCTAATCTCCGTTGGCGACTATCATGATTTCAAAGAGCTCAAGGCGCCGCGAACGTTCAACTTTCTGAAGTACGGAACCGAGGGCTCGTCGCTTACCGACTTGGTGCAGCAGGATGGAAACATCCAGTATCAGGCCGATCCCGACGCAGCAGGCCCCGCACCCGGCTTTTCGTTCTCAAATCCTGATTTCAACATTACCTCGATCCGCGGGAATGCCGTCCTAAGATGGGAGTACCGGCCAGGCTCGACGCTGTATTTGGTCTGGACGCGCAGCAGCTTTGGTTATCTTTCCGACGGCCGCTTCAACTTCCGCCGCGCCTTTGATCGCATGATCGATACACAAACGGATAATATCTTCATGGTCAAGTTCACCTACTGGTTCTCAATGTGATTGAGCGATGCGTGGGATGGGCTGACAGAGAACCGGGCTGATCACGAAGCCTCCCCGGATTCTGCAATTACATCAATCCTCCAAATCCTGGTTTGCTTCCTCCTTCATTAACACGTACTATCCTCCGACTATTTCGGAGGACACATGACCCCGGGGAGGTCGATTATGAGTGCCTGGCGGAGCATTGTTGGAATGGAGACCATGCAAATCCCATCTGGATTTCACGCCTGCAGTATATACAGGTCCATGCCCCGAAAATGATAGAACGGATCAGAAAATCGGCGCCGCCGGGAGCTGATCTGAAAAGTTGGAAGTACTAGTACATAACTGATTACTTGTAGATGGAACGCGTAACCGCCGGCTCCTTTGTTTTTCTTACTTTGGTGGGATTTCTTTCCTGCGAAAATCCTGCTCTCACGCTTGAACAAAAACTCATCATCATTGAACAAGCCATTGAGACGGCCCGGCGGGCTGAGCATGTACCCGGCGTGGTCGTTGGAATCATCAAGGACGACAGCGTGGTCTTTGTGAAAGGATTTGGCTTGCGTAATGTGGAAGCAGGCCTCCCAGTAACAGCACAGACGCTCTTTCCGATTGCGTCTGTTACCAAAACTTTTACGGCCCTTGCAGCGGTTTTGAGCGCCGAAAAGGGGAACCTTTCCCTGGACGATTCACCCGGGAAATTTCTGCCTTACTTTACATTGCGGGACCCGGATGCGAACGCCGGAGTAACATTGCGGGACCTTCTGAGCCATCGGACGGGGGTACCCGACACTCTCGATGTTGGATGGTACGAACGGTATTCTGATCGCGAGACCCTCATACGCATTGCTATGCTGTCAGGAACGCGGGGGGGATTTCGTAAGGACTTTAATTACAACAATTATATGTATCTCGTCGCGGGTGAAATGATCGCCCGGTCGCACAACAAAACCTTTGAAAGAGTTCTCACGGATCTCGTTCTAAAGCCGCTTGGAATGAACTCAAGTACGTTGTCCACCGAGGCCATGATGCAAACTTTAGATTTCTCCTTTGGATATGCGGGTGGTCTGGAACGGACGAGAGTGCCGCTAAGAAAACTTGATTATCTCTCAGCGTTGCTTCCCGCTGGTGGGGTGATCTCAAGTGCCAACGATATGGTGCGGTGGGTTCGGTTAATGGCGGGTGGCGGCGTCTTCGAAGGAAAGCGGCTGGTTCCCGAGGAGGGGTTTCGCGAGATGCTCATGCCACACGTCAAAACAGAGGAAGGTTCTTACGGACTTGGATTATTCATCGAGGAATGGAATGGGCGGAAGGTGTATTTCCATCACGGAGGAGTGCCCGGCTTCGGATCGAGATTTGAGTTCATTCCGGACCAGAGACTTGGCCTGATTGTTTTGACGAACATCAACGATCAACGTCTCCCAATACAAGTTCGAACCATTGTGTATTCGCACCTGATAGCAGAGTGAACTCGGCTTACCGGTGTAGAGCGACGGGGGCTCGTTGCCTACAATCCTACCAATCCTGGTAATCCTTCCCAATCCTGTAAATCCCAGTCAGACAATCCTTTAATCCTTCCTAATCCCGTAAATCCTGGTACAAAAAAAGTGGGCTGCCGTACGCCGAACGGCAGCCCGTCAGCTCGTCGAAGGAGGCTTGTAGGTATTGACAACGAGCTGTTTGTGGGGGAACTCTGGGAGAAGGATTCACAAACTTCGTGCCTGAGTCCTTCCCCAAAAACAGCCTATCATTGCGTATTTCTCGACCGGCTTCTTCCAATTTCTGCAAAACGACACTCCCAGGTCTGCCAAAAATGAGAAGGGCAACAAAAAAACCGGGCGAACCCGGTTATTAAGTCGAGAACCATTCCTGACTTCTGAGCCTCGCTATCGTCGCAACCGGATGGTTTGCTCGAGGATGGTCAAGAGCTCCTGCGCCTTGGTGCTCTCTTCGGGCGTTGCAAGCTCGATGTATTTCTTAATAGCTTCTGCTGCTGCACTGAAATCGTTGTTCATTGCATGGACGAGACCCAGATTAAAATGTGAGTTGGGGTAATCCGGATCAATTTCCGCCGCTATCTGAAAATGCGCCTTGGCAAGGTTCAGGTCGCCCGATTCAAAATAGAGGTTGCCTAGATTGTAATGTGATTCGAGATGGCGTGGGTCTTCCCTGAGCGACCGGGTAAAACAGTCAAACGCCTTGGTTGTGCCCCCGCTTTTCGATTCGAGAATACCAAGATTGCAGTATGCATCGGCTAACGAGTCGCCTTCGGAAATTGCCTGCTGATAGAACTTCGCTGCCCGCTCGTCCTCACGGTCGTCCAGCAGGAGCGCTTTCTCGAAGGCACTCAGAGTGTCGGGCAGGTGAAGGATCTGACCCGAGCCCTCGAACAATGGGAGTTGGCTTTCAGCTTGTCCGCCTTTAAGTTTCTTACGGACCCTCTGAAAGCCTATCTTGGCCGCTGGTTTCGGTGTAAAAGGAAGAATGTGGGCCATCCTTTCCCCCTATCCCGCCTTCACCCTGCGCACCTTTTGCTTGGTCTGTGCAGCTTTCCTGCCCGTTGCCTTGGCCATCGGCTTTCGCTGCGATTTTGCCTGCTCGATGCTCTGCTTCAGGGCCGTCATGATAT
>JACQPU010000050.1 GCA_016207365.1 Ignavibacteriales bacterium
CCACCGCCACGCCGCTTTTGGTATTCACGCCGGACTGAATTGCGGTCGAAACGGCTTCCCGAATTGGCATGATGAATGCTTCATCGAGTCCGAATTCGCGGAACTTGCTCACGGCAAATTCCATGGCGGCGCGTTCTGCCGGAGAGCCCATCGGGCGCGGGCCAATGTCGCCGGCGATCACACGCAAATACGCGTAGGCACTGTCCTGCGAAAACGGCGTCTGTGCCGAAGCGACAGCAGCAACAAAAGCGAAACTAACGAAGAGCCTTTGAGAAAAACGAAATAATCTTGCGTTCATACTTCGTGCCTGCGATTTCCCAGATGTCCGTGTGGTTGGCCCCCGGAATGAGAACAAGTTCTTTTGGATTCCTGGCGTAATGATAGAGGGTTTTTGAGTATTCATAATTGATAAGTCTGTCTTCCATGCCGTGAATGAAAAGCATGGGGATGGTGAGGGTCTGGACATCGGTCACGGGAGAGACCTCGCGTGCCTTAAAGTGTGCGATGGTTTGTGACCGGCCCATGGCAACGTTACGTAAGAAGTGCCACGGCAGTTTCACGATGCGCTTTTGATAGTCCACCGAAATTGTCCTCAGGTCCGTGAATCCGGCTTCCGAAATCACGGCTTTGACGCGATGATCGATTGCGGCTGCCTGGATTGCCACTGCGGCTCCCATTGACGTTCCGAACAATCCAACGTTCCTGACCTTGACGTCCTTCCGCTTCTCCAGGTACGAGATCGCGGTGCTCACGTCGCGTTTTTCGTAGAACCCGTAGGTGCAGAACACCCCGCCACTTTCTCCGTGGGCCCGGGAGTCGTACATCAGGACATTGAATCCGCTACGAAAGAACAGCCTCGCCAGCGCAACGCCGGCAGTCTTGCAGTCTCCCACGCCATGGAGATAGATGATGGTGCCCCTGGCTTTGGTTTTGGGCTGAAGGACCAGCCATCCGCGCAACGGCAAGCCGTCGTGCGAAGTGATCACGACGTCTTCCTGCGGGATGCCGGCATCCCCGGGCTCCAACAGCGTCGTCTTTCCGATGTACCATTCCTTGGTGCGGCGCTGGGGCTGAAGAAGAATCAGAGGTCCGACGACAAGAATCACAAGCGCGGCGGAGATGAGAAAGAGAATCGCGAGGATGATCAGGGCCAGAAGGAGAGACATTTGATGAGATTTGGTGGATGGGAGAATATAGGAAGTGGTGGATAGGAATGCAATGGGAGGGATTGAGGAAGCACGAAATACGAAATCTGAAATTCGAAACAATATCGAAGTTCGAAGCACGAAACCAGGTTTGGAATTTCGGTTTTCGGATTTGTTTCGGGTTTCGTATTTCGATATTCGAAATTCCTCTCAGGTCTCTTTCTTTTCCCAAATATTCTCTCTATGTTTCCTTGCGTGAAACTACCGCCTGACCATCAGATCGCACTCGTCCACGACTGGCTGACGGGCATGCGCGGCGGAGAAAAAGTACTCGAAGTTCTGTGCGAGCTTTTTCCCGAGGCTCCCATCTTCACCCTCCTTCATAATTCCCTATCGGTTTCGCGGATCATCGAGAGCCATCCCATCAAAACATCATTCATCCAACATCTCCCGCTCAAGCGTTCGCATTATAGGTCTTATCTTCCGCTTTTTCCGAAAGCCATCGAATCCTTCGATTTTTCCGGATTTCGACTCATCATCTCAACGAGCCATGCAGTTGCCAAGGGCGCTATTCCCCGGAAGAACGCTCTTCACATTTGTTATTGTCACACGCCCATGCGTTATGTGTGGGAGCAGTACGATGAGTACTTTGGTCCCGGTAGGGCCAGCGTAGTTACGCGGGCTGTTATGCATAGGGTCGCTCCCCGCCTCCGGGCCTGGGATGTTCGCACAAGCGACCGTGTGCACGCGTTCATCGCAAACTCGCGAAATGTCGCAGATCGCATCCGAAATTATTACGGGCGTCCGGCCGAGGTGTTGCATGCTCCCGTCGATGTCTCGACGTTTCCTCTCTCTCTGACGAACGACGGTTCCTATCTTATGGTCAGCGCACTCGTTCCATACAAAAGAATAGAACTGGCGATCGAGGCATGTGAGCGACTTGGAAGAACGCTGAAGATCGTGGGGATCGGACCGGAGCTGAAGAAACTCCGATCACGGGAGAGCCGGATTATCAGTTTTCTCGGTTGGCAATCCGATGTGGAGCTTTCCAGGCTGTACGGTTTATGTCGCGCCCTCCTGTTCCCCGGTGTTGAGGATTTCGGCATCGTTCCCTTGGAGGCCATGGCGTGCGGCAAACCGGTGATTGCCTTCGCCCGCGGAGGGGCTCTGGAGACGGTGGTGGACGGTGAAACCGGGGTGTTGTTTGCCGAACAGACTGTTGACTCTCTGGTCGAAGCAATAAGGAAATCTGAAACCATGATATTTAGTCCCGCCGCCATACGCAAGCATGCGCAGCAATTCGACAGGCCGCACTTTCAAAGTCGCCTTAAGACAATGATCGAGCGCATTGCAGGTGAGCACGCTCAGGCCTGATTCAAAAATCCTTTGACTTTCCTGCCTCTTTTTCCTATCTTTTTTGGCTGTTTTTCGGGGTTTACCACCAAGTTGGTGATGGAGGAGCGCTGACGCCACATGCCTGCCGATTCACCGCACCACGCTACCAAGAAGAGAGGCTATACTTTTCTTCTTGTTCCGAATGACGATATTGCCAAACCCAAAAGCCTCCGGCTCGCGTTCTGGCAGGTTGTGCTTCTGGTGTGGGGCATTGTCGGTGGAATCGTAGGACTGGTGTTCGTACTGCTGATCTACACGCCCCTGGGCATATGGGTCAGTATCCCAAATCCGGCACTCGAAATCCGCTACACGCAACAACTTGTGCTCCTGAACCAGAAGATGGCGTCGCTCTTGGAGGAAATGGTTCAGCTACGATCGTACAACGTCAAGCTCCGGAACGCCCTTGGTGAGAATGCGGTGGCGACTGACTCCGGCATTGTGGTAACGGGAACCGTGCGAAAAGAAACAGACGGGCGGGCGCGGGAATCGCGGCGACCGCCGTCCTACAGTATTACCCAGGCCGCATCGTATCCGCTGCAACTTGGTGCTGAGAACGGCATCAATTACAAGATCTCGTTTCCGGCAATTATTCCGACGGAAGGATATGTGACGCGCGGATTCGAGCCTCAACAGAGACACTTCGGCCTGGACATTGCCGGTACCATTGGGACGCCGGTGAACGCCGCGGCGGATGGTTACGTGGTGTTTGCGGGATGGACGGTCGATGAGGGCTACGTGCTGATTGTTTCGCATACGGATGGCTTCCTGACATTCTACAAGCACAATCAATCCCTTCTCAAAGGAGCGAATGTGTTTGTCAAGAGGGGAGAACCTATTGCTTTGCTCGGCAATTCCGGACGGATGAGTTCAGGGCCACATCTGCATTTCGAAATCTGGAAGGACGGCACTCCGGTCGATCCTTCGGCGTATTTGTTGAATATCCATCTCTAATTCTGAGCTCATCGTGGCAAAGAACGATCCAGTCAAAGAACTGAACATTATCGGACCCGGCACCGTCATCGAAGGCAAGATCCGCAGTCAGGGGAGTGTACGTGTGGACGGGAAGGTGATTGGCGAAGTCGCGGCAAGCGAGTCACTGGCTGTCGGATCAACGGGGGAAATCGAAGGGAACTGCTCGGCCAAGAATGTGACGGTGGGTGGAAAGATCAAGGGATCGATCAACGCCGCAGAAAAGATTGTGTTTGAAGGCCGGTCGACCGTCCGGGGAGATATACGAGCTACTCGGCTGGTGATCGACGAAGGATGTATGTTCGACGGCCGCGTGACGATGGCCGACCGTGGCTCGTCGTACGAGCAGAGACATTAAATCGGCCTCAACAACTTCGATATTCAACATTCATTATTGGACATTCGATATTGCTCTTATGTAATGTCGACTATCGATATCGAACACCGAATGTCGAATTGGTTAAGGTGATGATGTGTCCCCGGATCCGACAGGGAAGAACGAAAAGAAATCAGGGGACAATCGGCCGTGGACGGATGTTCTCAGAGAATACTCACCCTTTCTGACGCTGGGTTTCCAACTTGCTGCCGCAGTTGTTGTTTTTTTTCTTCTTGGGGCATGGCTTGATGCCCGGTGGGACACGTCACCATGGTTGAAGCTTGCAGGCCTGCTTCTCGGTTCCATTGGCGGTTTTGTGAAATTCTTTACGACTATTGCACGCTTTGAGCGCAAGGAACATGAACGCGGAAAAAAGGATTAACTGGCTTACCAGACTGCTGTCCGGCTGGTCGTTTCTGGGATGGGTCGTGCTCTGGTACGCAATCCTGACCGCGGCAGGATATCTGATTGCATCGAAGCTTGAGGCTGAGCACCACGAGGAAAGCGTTCTTGCAGGCGCGATGATCAGTCTTACGAATTTCCTGCTGGGATTTGTCTCCGTGGAATACGCGTTCGATAAATCCCACACAACATTTTTGAAAATCGTGCTCGGCGGAATGGTTGGGCGGTTGATGATAATGGCCCTGGTTGTGCTTCTGTTGATCAAGGTGTATTCGTTCGATGCTCTCTCCCTCATGCTGACGTTGCTTGGATATTACGCTGTCAATCTCACGCTGGAAATTGTGTTCTTGCAGAAAAAAGTCTCTCTGAAAAATACGATTCCGCAAACGTGATCGATCCCCTGACGCCCCCGGATACACTCCAGACGTCTCACGCCGACACCGTTGCTGCGGCCGTGCAGCACGGCGGGGCAGCCCGAGAGCTGTCTGGCGGGGACTTCGACTTCAATCATCTCCTCGAACACCTCTACGATTCCCGGACGCTTGAATTTCCGGGCGGGCATTGGGACATCCCCGCGTTTCCTCCGGTTCAGATAGGCAGCCTTACCATCGACCTCTCGATCACAAAGCACGTTTTCTTTCTGCTGTTTGCGGCGATGCTGTTGACGATCGCTGCCGTTGCCGCGTCAAGGAAAATCAGAAAACGTCCCGTCCCGACAGGATTTGCCAATGTGGTTGAAGTGTTTGTGGTCTTCATCAGGGACGAGATTATCCTTCCAACAATGGGTCCGGCCGGACTCAAGTACACGCCGTTCATTCTTACCACGTTCCTGTACATTCTGATCATGAACCTGCTTGGTCTGGTGCCCTTCGGGGCGTCGGCTACAGGAAACATCTCTGTGACGGCGGGACTTGCCCTTGTTGCCTTTATCATGATTCAGGTCGCTGCCATCCGCGCGCAGGGTCTGACGCACTATTTGGCCCATTTCACGGGCGGAGTCGCCTGGTGGCTCTGGCCCATTATGATTCCCATTGAGGTTCTTGGGATCTTTACGAAGGCCTTCGCTCTCTGCATGCGGTTGTTTGCCAACATGAGCGGTGGTCATATTGTCATCCTGGCCCTCCTCGGATTCATTTTCCTCGCAAAATCCATTTTCTTCGCACCGATTCCCGTAATCTTTGTTGTGGCCATTTATCTTCTGGAACTGCTTGTGGCCTTTATCCAGGCGTACGTGTTTGCAATGCTCACGTCGCTCTTCATGGGTCTCGGGATTCCGCAGGGCGAGGAACAACACGGGCACTAAACGGTTCTTGTTTAATCACACACTCGAAACAATTTCTATCAGGAGGAATTCATCAATGGAAGCAACAGCGTATGCGTATCTTGCCGCCGGCTTTGGTGCGGGTCTGGTCATTCTCGGTGCAGCATTCGGTATCGGGAAACTTGCATCGTCCGCCATGGAAGCCAGCGGTCGCCAGCCCGAAGTTGCCGGACCGGTCCGTACATCCATGATCATCGCAGCAGCGCTGATCGAAGGAGCAACGTTTTTTGCTCTTGCGATTTGCATTCTTCTTGCCCTGAAGTAGTCGCGCAACGGTAGAACAGACAAAGGGCTCGCCTATGTTCGATATCAATCCGGGATTGAGTATCTGGACCACGGTTGTGTTCGTGCTCCTGGTTCTGGTGCTCGGGAAGTTCGCGTGGAAACCATTGCTCAAGACTCTGCAGGACCGCGAGCAGAAGATTCGCGACTCGCTTGAGCAGGCAGAACGTGCGCGGGCAGAGGCGGCAGAGCTGCTGAAGCAGAATGAACGCAATATGGCAAAGGCCGAGGAGGAGTATCAAAAGATTGTCCGGGAGGCGCGGGCGCTCGGAGACAGGATGAAGGAAGAAATTGTCACGAAGGCCCACCAGCAGGCCCAGCATGAATTGCAGGCCGCAAAAGACGAGATCCAGAGGGACATCGAAGCGGCGAAGCAGCAGCTGCGCGACGAGGTCGCGGATCTTGCCGTCAAAGCCGCGGAAAAGATCCTCGACGAAACCCTGGATCCTGTAAGGCATAAGAAGATCATCGACAAGGCCGTCGATCAGTTAAAAAACAACTAACGCAGCGAGAGCCGAAACCATGCCATACTATCGGGTCGCGCGCCGCTATGCCGAGGCGTTGATGACCGCGGCAGAGGAACAGAAATCGTTCGATGCCGTGGTGTCGGACATGCAATCCCTGGACCGCCTCCTGAAAGATTCCCGCGAGTTCGGACTCTTTCTGAAAAGTCCGGTGATTAGCTCCGAAAAGAAAAAGAATGTGATTCAGGAGGTCTTCAAAAAGAAGCTGTCGGCACTGACGGTCAGTTTTCTGGACCTGATGGCGGAGAAAGGACGTGAAGGCCTTCTTGCCGATATACTCCAGCAGTTCTTTGTGCTGAGAGATGAACGATTGGGAATCGTCAGTGTGGACGTAAAAGCGGCGGTTGAATTGTCGGATGACCAGCGTGAACGCATCCGCAGGAAATTTGAACGACTCACGCAGAAGAATGTGCGGTTGGCGTTCAGCCTTGACAACCAGGTAAAAGGGGGATTCGTGGCGCGGATCGGCGATACGATGTTCGATGCGAGCGTCCGGCGTCAGCTGGAACTGCTCCGCAAGAAGTTTCGTGGTGGAAACGGAATGAACTAGCGGTTTCAGGTTTCATGTTCCAGGCCGGATCAGAACGTGAAATTGGAACCTGAACCTGATAGGTTTAACAAAGGATCAATTATGGCAGAAGTGAGACCAGACGAGGTTTCTGCGGTACTCCGGAGGCAGTTGTCCGGATTCGAAAAAGAGGTCGATGTCTATGACGTCGGCACCGTATTGCAGGTTGGCGACGGTATTGCCCGCATCTACGGACTGTCGAAGGTCATGGCAAGCGAGTTGGTCGAGTTCCCTGGGAACACCTTCGGCATGGCCCTGAACCTCGAGGAAGACAATGTGGGATGCGTAATTTTCGGTGAAAGCAACCACATCAAGGAAGGCGACATTGTCAAACGGACCGGACGTGTGGCCTCCATGAAGGTGGGTGATGCCATGCTTGCCCGCGTCATCAATCCTCTCGGAGAACCTCTCGACGGCAAAGGTCCGATCAAAACAGACAAGGTCCTTCCGATTGAGCGAAAGGCACTTGGCGTCATCCAGCGCCAGCCTGTAAAAGAGCCGCTGCAAACCGGTATTAAGGCCGTTGATGGCATGACGCCTATCGGCCGTGGGCAGCGTGAGCTGATCATTGGAGACCGGCAGACGGGTAAAACAGCAATTGCGATCGACACGATCATTAATCAGAAATACACTCACACAGAGAGGGCGCGTAAAGAAGGCGTGAAGCCAGTGTTCTGCATTTACGTGGCGATCGGCCAAAAAGGCTCCACTGTGGCGCAGGTCGTGAGCAAGCTTGAAGAGGAAGGTGCGATGGACTACACCACGGTCATCGCCGCGTCGGCAAGCGATCCGGCTCCCACGCAGTTTGTCGCCCCGTACGCGGGCGCAACGCTCGGAGAGTCCTTCCGCGACAGCGGACGGCATGCCCTGGTGATCTATGATGACCTTACAAAGCAGGCGCAGGCGTACCGGCAGATGTCTCTCCTCCTTCGCCGTCCCCCGGGACGGGAAGCATATCCCGGCGATGTGTTCTATCTCCATTCCCGCTTGCTCGAGCGCGCATCAAAGCTCAGCGAGGAGCTTGGCGGAGGCAGCCTCACCGCGCTGCCAATCATCGAGACCCAGGCAGGAGGCGTGTCGGCGTACATTCCGACCAATGTCATTTCGATCACGGACGGTCAGATCTATCTTGAATCCAGCCTGTTCAACTCCGGCATTCGACCCGCGATCAACGTCGGTATCTCGGTGTCGCGCGTCGGCGGGAATGCCCAAATCAAGGCCATGAAAAAGGTGGCCGGCCGTCTGAGAATCGAGCTGGCCCAGTATCGTGAGCTTGAGGCATTCGCCAAGTTCGGCTCCGATCTGGACAAGGCCACTCAGCAGCAACTGCGCCGCGGGTCCCGGCTCGTCGAGCTGCTGAAGCAGGATCAATACGCACCGATGCCGGTCGAACAACAGGTGGTGTCGATATTTGCCGGCACCAACGGGTACTTCGATGAAATTCCGCTCGAAGATGTTCGTCGCTGCGAGAAAGAGTTTCATGAGACGCTCGGATTAAAGCACAGCAGTCTCATGACGGCGATAGCAGAGCACAAGGAAATCACGAAGGAGATCGAGGAGCGTCTGCACGCCATTTCCAAAGAATTCTTTGCAAAGTTCAAGGTGGCTCCAAAGCCGGCATAAATCATGGCGACCCTGAGGGAAATCCGAAGCCGGATCGGCGGCATTAAGAATACGCAGAAAATCACCAAGGCGATGAAGATGGTGGCAGCCGCAAAGCTGCGACGGGCGCAGGAGGGGATCGTCGCGGCGCGCCCGTATGCGCGAAAAATCAACGAGCTCCTCCGGCATCTTGTCACGCAGGTCGATCCCTCACTGAACCCGCTTCTCAGACCCCGTGAGGCCCGGCGGGTTGCCTGCATTGTGGTAACGGCTGACCGCGGATTATGTGGAGCGTTTAATGCAAACATCATCAAGGCTGCAGAACAGGAAGTGCGGACGACCTATGCAGCCCAGTTTGCGGATCATCACGGATTGAAGCTTATACCGGTTGGAAAGAAGGGATTCGAGTATTTCAAGAAGCGTGATTATGAGCTCTACGCGAAACACGTGGGGATTTTTTCGAATCTTGATTTCAATGTTGCTCGCGGTATTGTGGCAGAAGTGACCGAAGGGTACCTCAAGGGGGACTTTGACAAGGTGGTCGTGATCTACAATGAGTTCAAATCCGTTATTCAGCAGCGCATCATTATAGAACAGCTTCTTCCGATTCCTCCTGAAGACGTTGCCGCAGACCACACACAGCCGCTTTCACAGGTGGAGTACATTTACGAGCCGTCCAGCAAGGAAATTATTGATGCGCTTGTTCCGAAACATCTGAATTTTCAGATGTGGCGTATCCTGCTTGAATCCAATGCCGCCGAGCAGGGGGCCAGGATGTCGGCTATGGATAATGCGACAGAAAACGCAAAGGACCTGCTGCGTGAGCTGACGTTGTCCTTCAACAACGCCCGCCAGGCCGCCATCACCAAGGAACTTCTGGAAATCGTCAGCGGCGCGGAAGCGCTCAGGAAAGCGGGTTAAGAGCAAGCAGGGAATCAAGAAAACCGCTGTTGGGAAGAGTCCCGGCAGCGGTTTTGTTTTTGCGGGTTTATTGATTACGGCTCCTTTTTTTCTTACCTTTAAAATCCCCTAAAAAGGCTTGTTTTTGGATATGTTCCAGACCCTCAGTGAAAAACTAGAAGCCGTATTCAAGAAGCTCCGCGGCCACGGCAAGATTACAGAAGCCAATGTCGCCGAGTCCCTGAGGGAAGTGCGTCGTGTATTGCTCGACGCAGACGTCAATCTTAACGTCGCCAAGGAGTTCGTTGAAAACGTCCAGCGCCGCGCGGTAGGTCAGGAGGTTCTGGCCAGCATTACACCCGGTCAGCAGATTGTCAAAATCATTCACGATGAGATGGTTAAACTGCTGGGGGTGTCCAAGGCGGATATTGCCGAAGCCCACGAACCACCAACGGTTGTTTTGGTCGCAGGGTTGCAGGGATCGGGTAAAACAACGTTTTCCGCCAAACTCGCCCGTTTGCTGAAGAGCAAGGGACGCAACCCACTCCTGGTCGCGGCCGATGTACACCGTCCGGCCGCCGTGCATCAACTCGTTTCGCTCGGCAAACAAACGGAAATTCCGGTCTATTCCGAGGTCGGAAACGATGCAGTGGGGATCGCAGTTCGCTCGCTTGATTTTGCCCGTAAGAACGTGCGGGACACGGTCATCATCGACACGGCGGGACGGATGCACGTGGACGATGCGATGATGAACGAAATCGCGCAAATCAAGGAGCAAACCCGCCCACACGAGATTCTGTTTGTGGCGGATGCGATGACGGGCCAGGACGCGGTGAATGCGGCGAAGGCGTTCCACGACCGCCTGGATTTTAACGGTATCGTGCTGACCAAGCTGGATGGCGATGCCCGCGGCGGCGCCGCGTTGTCCATCCGCGCAGTGGTCCGGAAGGCCATCAAGTTTGTCGGCGTGGGCGAAAAACTGGACGCTCTGGAGCCGTTCTATCCCGAGCGAATCGCCTCCCGTATTCTCGGTATGGGCGATATTGTCGGCCTGGTCGAGAAAGCTCAGGAACAGGTCGATCAGGAGAAGGCCGTTAGACTCGGCGAAAAGCTGCGAACGGCACAATTTACGCTTGAAGATTTTCTGGACCAGCTTCGGGAGATTAGGAAAATGGGGCCGTTGGAACAGGTGCTCGGAATGATTCCCGGAATAAACAAGCTTCCTGCCGGTGCGCAGGTGGACGACAAAGCGCTTGTGCAGACGGAGGCAATTATCCAGTCCATGACAACCGAGGAGCGCCAAAAGCCGTCGGTGATCAACGGAAGCCGGCGCAGGCGCATTGCCATGGGAAGCGGTACAACGGTACAAGATGTGAATCGTCTGCTGAAGCAATTTGAGGACATGCGGAAAATGATGAAGAAACTGTCAAGAGGAAATTTCAGAAGGGCCATCACCAGTATCCACTAGATCATTACATCACCACATCGCCACATCATTACATCACTACATCATACCATTATTTCATCATCTCATTCTTCCAGGAGTTCCACGTGGTCAAGTTACGGTTACGCAGGGCAGGTAAGAAGAAGCATCCGTTCTATAAGGTCGTCGCGGCGGACATGCGCTCACCCAGGGATGGACGTTACATTGAGGCGGTCGGAAGTTACGATCCGCAAAAGCATCCGCCAGAACTGAAATTCAGGGATGAGCGGATCCTGTACTGGCTTCGCAAGGGTGCGCAGCCGACCGATACGGTCCGCTCACTGTTTCGCAGATCCGGTATCTGGCTCCGGTGGACCCTTTTGAAACGCGGCGTTGAAGAGTCGGTAATGCAAAAAATCATCGAGCGCTGGAGCATGCAGCAGCAGGACAGGGCGAAAAGGGACGCCGACCGCAAGGCGCGTCAGACTGAGCGGAAGAAAAAGGCCGCAAAGGAACAGCCCAAAGCGGAGGCGGCGGTAGCGGAAGCCCCGGCCGGTCAATAGATTTCCGTTCTGTAGGTACGATGACGTCGCGGAGAAGCAGTTTCGATCCAGGGTGGTGAGAGAAGGGTTCCGGGTTAGGGTAATCCTTCAAGCAGGACAGGAGGTGGAACGATGAAGGAGTTCGTCGAGTTCATTGCAAAGCATCTCGTAGATCGTCCCGAAGCCGTTTCGATTGAAACGGAGGACCGGGAAGGAACCCTGGTGCTAAAACTGAAAGTGAGCGAAAGTGACGTGGGAAAGATCATCGGAAAAAGCGGACGAACCGCATCAGCCGTACGAACACTCCTGCGCGCGGTGGCTGCAAAGGAAGGAAAACGGGCCATCCTCGACATTGTGGGGTGAGGATCGACCGATGATCGCTGTCGCCAGGATTACCAAAAGCGTCGGTTTGAAGGGGGAGGTTGTGGTTTCGATCCTGGGTGAACACCTGGAGCGGCTGAACGATGTGAAAACGGTGGCAGTGGGGAAAACGGCTGCTGAAACGCAGATCCTGACCATTGAGGCGGTTGCGACCAGAAACGGACGTACCGTGGTAAAGTTTTCGGACGTGGAGAGCAGGAACGAAGCAGAGGCATTGAAGAACTTGTGGCTTTTTGTGGACGATGAACAAAGTGTAAGACCCGGCCCCGGGTCGTACTTCGTGCATGACATCATCGGTCTTGCCGTTGAGTCGGACGATGGGCGAGTCCTGGGAACTTTGAAGGACGTTGCGAATCTTCCCGCAGGCGATGTGTGGATCGTTGAGACTCGTGAGGGAGATGTGATGATTCCCGCCGTTAAAGAGTTTGTGAGAAACGTTGACCTCAAGGGTGGGAAAATTGTGATTCACGTGATCGAGGGGCTTGTGAAGTGAAGGATGGATTATGCGGATAGACATTGTAACAGGCCTGCCCGGATTGCTTGTGAGTCCGCTTGAGGAAAGCATCGTCCGGCGGGCGCAGGAAAAAGGACTCGTGGAAATCCATGTCCACAACCTGCGGGACTACGCCCATGACAAGCACAGGTCCATCGACGATACGCCGTATGGTGGTGGCTCGGGGATGATTCTCAAGCCGGAGCCGATTTTCGAGTGTCTTGAAGGATTGAAGGAGGAGCGGAACTACGACGATATTGTTTTTATGAGTCCCGAGGGTGGGAGGCTCACACAGAACGTTGCCAACGAGCTCTCGCTGAGAAGCAATCTGATTGTCCTCTGCGGCCATTACAAAGGAATCGATGACCGCGTGCGCCAATCGTTGATCACCCGCGAGATTTCCATCGGCGACTATGTGCTCACCGGCGGCGAACTTGCCGCTGCGGTGCTCGTGGATGCAGTCGTCCGGTTGATCCCCGGTGTCCTCAATGCGAGCGAATCAGCGCTGACGGACTCGTTTCAGGACGGCCTGTTGGGCTATCCGGAATACACGCGTCCGGCCGAGTTCCGCGGCATGAAGGTGCCTGAAGAGCTTCTTTCCGGCGACCATAACCGAATCGAACTGTGGAGAGAGGAACAGCGTCAGAAGCGGACACGGGAACGAAGGAAGGATTTGTTGGAATCACGGCACGAATAAGAATGATTTGGAGACAGCAATGGACAAAATGAAACTCATCGAAGCGACGCAGCAGAAGAAGGACATTCCGGCCTTCAAAACCGGCGATACCGTCAATGTGCACGTGCGCGTGGTGGAAGGTGACAAGGAGCGCATCCAGCAGTTTCAGGGCGTCGTCATCAGCCGCCGCGGATCGGGGATCAATGAAACGTTTACCGTCCGGAAGGTCTCGGATGGCGTCGGTGTCGAGAGAATTTTTCCGCTTCATTCACCGCGCCTCGCACGCATCGAAAAAATCAAGGATGGTCGCGTGAGGCGAGCCAAGTTGTATTATCTCCGCGATCTGGCGTCGAAGGCGGTTACGCAGAAAACCACCGCGTAATGAGCGAACGGCGGCGACTCGGTATCCCCGACGCCACGTACCTGAAGCCCCTCGTGCATGGCCTCGAGGATGTGGGATTTGATCTGCACAGGGATATTCCTGCCCGCCTCTCCATTGAGTTCCGCGACCGCCCCGACTTCCTTCGGGGCGCTTTTCTTTCTCCCATTGATTTCGCCCGGCACGGGGGCAATTTTCGCGTGCTCCCCGGCGTGTGTGCCGCATCCTCCAAACCCACCGGCACAGTCAGACTTTACGTGAATCCTGACCGCAAAAAAATCTCCAGCATGGCGGTCGATATCCGCGTGACGTCGGAAATCATCCTCGCCCGCATCATCCTCCTCGAAAAATTCCCCAATCTGGGGACTGAGAAAGACCGGATGACGTTCATTCCCATGGAGCCGGATCCATCCGCGATGCTCAAAAAAGCCGACGCGGCTCTGGTGGTTTCTTTCAAGACAGGGTCGGCTCCGTCAGGGCTTTTTTCCCTCGACTTGGTTGAAGAGTGGTACGATCTGACAGACTGCCCCTACGTACACGGCATGTGGGTTGTGCGCGAAGATGGCTTCACAGACGAGGAACTTCACGCCGTGATCGCGGCAAAGCAGCGTGGTGTGGATGCCCTTTCTTCGCCCGATTTCTCCTCGTCCATTGAGTCATTTACGTACGATTTCGGAACAGGCGAGGTCGAAAGCGTCACGGAGTTCTTCCGGTACTCGTACTACCATGGTATCCTCGGTGACGTTCCCGATCTCAATTTCTTTTCGCCCACCCTTGATGGCGTCGGCAATTGAACGAAAAGGGTTCTTATTTTTTCTCCGCGGGCCTCTGTGGATCTCAGTGTCTCTCTGTGAAATTACACACCTGCCCGCCTCTGGTGTTCGGAAGGCAAGCGGAGAGCACCACTGAGAAGCACAGAGAGACACAGAGAACTCTTTGACACGAAATCGAAAGCCTTCCGTTCGTTGTACCTTGAATTTCCCCTTTTTTTGAGTAGATTTGATGAACCGCCACAACCGCCGCGCATGCTGAAGAGCATATCTATCCGGAAGTATGCCATCATCGACAACGTCGAAGCCGTTTTTGAGCCCGGACTGAACATCATTACCGGCGAAACCGGGGCCGGAAAATCAATCCTTGTGGACGCTCTGGGCCTCATTCTCGGCGAACGCGCCAGTTCCGAGAGCATCCGGACAGGAGCTGACAAGACCATCGTGGAAGGAACTTTTGAGGTTGCTTCAAACAAGAAGATCAAAAACTTCCTCGAGGTCGAAGGGCTTGACGTCAGCGAGGAGCTTATCCTTCGCAGGGAAGTGTCAGCCAAGGGCCAGAACCGCTGCTTTGTGAATGATACGCCGGTCACACTCAACGTCCTGAAGGCGATCGGCGATCTTCTTGTTGATCTCCACGGCCAGCACGATCACCAGTCGCTCCTCCGCCCCCAGTCTCATATCGAGTACCTGGATGATTTTGGCGGCCTTGAAGGTCTGGTGGACGAATACCATGCATCGTACGACCGTCTCACGGACCTTTTCAACAGGCTGGAAAATCTCAGGGAACGGGAAGCCGCTCTGAAAGAGCGCAGGGACCTGTTCGAATTTCAGCTTCGGGAAATCGATGCCGTGCAGCCCCAGCCGGAGGAAGAAGAGTCCCTGGAAACTGAGCTCCGGGTCCTGCAGAACGCCGAGAAGCTCTTTGAGGCGACAACAAGGCTCCATCAGATGCTGTACGAAGGCGAGCAGGCTGTGGCGGATCAGCTTGTCCTGGCCCGCAATCAGCTTGAAGACCTTGCGCGCATTGACCGCAATCTCGAAGAAGCGCGCAATGAGTGCGCCTCTGCCGCCGTGATCGTTGCTGAAGTTGCGAAATTTCTTCAGGCTTATAATGCGAGAATTGAATTCAATCCCGACCGTCTCGAAGAAATCCGCCAGCGTCTTGGTCAGTTGTCACTGCTGAAAAAGAAGTATGGGGGATCGATTAAATCAATTCTGGAACAGAGAGAACGAATCGCCGCGGAATTCTCATTGGCGGAGAATTTTGAGAAAGAATTAGCCGCGTTGGATCGGGCAATTGAGGAAGAGCGTGGCCGCTGCTCCGAGGCCGCCGAGCGCCTGGCCTCGAAACGGCGTGAATGCGTCCAGAAAATCAATCGGGCGGTAGTTGCTGAGCTTTTAAAGCTTGGCATCGCAAACGCGGTGTTCGATGTGCTCATCGAGAACAGGCGTTTGGAGGTCGGAAGGGGGACGAACGGATTGATCCGCGCATATGTCAAGCTCGGTCGTGAGTATTACGAGGCCGGCCCGCGTGGAATTGACAGAGTCGAATTCTTCCTCTCCACCAATCTTGGGGAAGATCCGAAACAGCTGACGAGGGTTGCTTCAGGGGGCGAAATTTCCCGTGTCATGCTCGCATTGAAATCCATTCTGGCCAAATCGGACCGGCTCCCGCTTTTGATTTTTGATGAAATCGATGTCGGTGTGAGCGGACGGATCGCCCAGGCAGTGGGGCGCAGTATGAAAAGCCTCTCCCGCTTTCACCAGGTCATTGCCATCACGCATCTTCCACAGATTGCCGGTCTTGCCGACGCCCATTTTGTTGTGGAGAAGGTGGAGGACCGGAAACGCGCCGCAACCGTGTTGAGAAAGCTTGAACTGGAAGAGCGCGTGGAGGAAGTGGCAAAGCTTATGAGCGGCGCTGAAGTGACGGAGGCAGGCCTTGCGGGCGCGAGGGAGCTCATGGAAAATGCAAAAAGTAAAAAGTAGAAAAGTACGGCGGACCTTGAACCCCCAACCCCTTATCCTCTATAACTCCCTCACGCGTCGCAAGGAGCCGTTTAAACCTCTTCACGAGGGCACGGTGGGAATGTATGTGTGCGGCCCCACCGTCTACAGCCACTCTCACATCGGCCACGGGAAGAGCTATGTCTCCTTCGATATCATCGTCCGCTACCTCCGTTTCCTCGGCTACAAGGTGCTCTATGTGCAAAACATTACGGACGTCGGTCACCTGCTCGAATCCGGAGAGGATCGCGTTTTGAAGCAATCGAGACTGGAGGAGGTTCATCCCATGCAGATTGCCGAAACGTTTACACGAAGCTATTTTGAGGATATGGATGCAGTGAATGTGCTGAGACCGGATATAGCTCCGCGCGCGACGGGTCACATCCTGGAGCAAATTGAGCTCGTGAAACGACTCCTGAAGAAGGGGTGTGCGTACGAAGTCAACGGATCCGTTTACTTCGATACTCGTTCATTCAAGGACTACGGCAAGCTCTCGGGCAGGAGTCTCGAGGATACCGTGGAAGGTACACGGGTGGGGACAAGGGATGAAAAGAAGAACCCTCAGGACTTTGCGCTCTGGAAACGCGCGGATCCGGAGCATATCATGCGCTGGCCGAGCCCCTGGGGAGAAGGGTTCCCGGGCTGGCATCTCGAGTGCTCTGCAATGTCCATGAGATACCTTGGGGAATCGTTTGATATCCATGGAGGCGGACTCGATAATCAGTTTCCGCATCATGAATGCGAAATCGCCCAGAGCGAGTGTGCCACAGGGAAGCCGTTTGTCCGTTATTGGATCCACAACAACCTGGTCACAGTGAACGGACAAAAAATGTCGAAATCCCTCGGCAATTTCGTAACACTCAAGGATGCCTTCCGGAAGTTCGATCCGCTGGTCGTCAGGTTCTTCATTCTGCAAAGCCATTACCGGAGTCCGCTGGATTTCAGCGATGAGGCACTAAAGGCCGCACAGAGTGGCTGGGAGAAACTGTTCGAAACGGCGCGGGCTGTGAAGAAGGAACTTGAAACAGCAACAGATCGGACCGCGCGAGAGAAGATCGATCCGGAGCCGTTCAGGGAGCGGTTTCTTGAGGCGATGAATGACGATTTTAACACACCACAGGCAATCGCCGTTCTCTTCGACTTCACACGAGCTGTGAATCAGCGCTTGAATGCCGATGCCAAACCCGGCATGAGCGAATTGAAAGCTGCGGATAAGCTGTTTTCCGACTTCGCCGGTACAGTGCTCGGTATTCTTCCGGCACGGCTGGAACGTGGCAAAGTGTCAGACGGGAGCTTGGACGTGGCACTTGTGCAATTGTTGATTGACGTACGTGCCGAGGCGCGCAAACAGAAACTTTTTGCACTGTCCGACATGATTCGTAATCGTCTGAAATCAATCGGAATTGTGTTGGAAGACAAGAAAGAGGGAACAGAATGGAAGTTGGAGAAATAGGTTGATCCATGGATTCCGTTAAGATCATAGAGAATGGCTTTGTCGTTACCTGCGATAGCGCCGATCACGCTGGATATTTCGCCATTCTGGTCAAAGGTGACCGCATCGTTGAACTAAATGCTGGATCTGCCGGGCTGCGGGCGAGATATCCGAATGCAGAGATTGTGGATGCGGCGGAAAAGGCCATCTTTCCGGGATTTGTCGATGCCCATTACCACGGTGAGTCGTTTGCACTCCGGACCTGGACAGCCGGCATGGTCATGTCCCGCTGGCAGAAACAACCGGATATCCGCGGAGTGTTCTCGTACATGTATCGTGACGCCTCAAAGGATGAGCTGGTTCCGATGTATCGCGCGGCGTACTTCACCGCGCTCAAAGCCGGTGTTACAACGCTCTCAGAATTTGGCTTTGACCATCTTGATATTCCGTTGGCTGCTGCACGTGAGGCGTTGAAACGAAGCGATCTCAAAGGATACGTTGGCATCCACAACAGCGAACAAATGGATTATGCGCGGGCCGATTCTACCACCGGACCCCGGTCCACACTCGTCCTCGCCGGCGAAGAGGATCTGACGCTGTACAATCTCCAGACAACCATCCGCCTCGCCGGTGAATTGAAATGGCCTATTGTCTCTCACCTGGGGGAAACACGCCAGGGGCATGAGACCGTCCGGAGAAACTTCAACCGGTCCATCCCCAGGATTCTCGACGAATTCAGGGTCCTCCAACATCCGGTCCAGCTCACCCATGTCGGTCCCTTGGAGGAGACGGATCTTCAGATTCTCGCGAACCTGAGAATTCCCGTTGTTGTCAATCCGGTCTCCTTGTTCTCAAAACAAACCGACCATCCTCCGCTTGCAGCTTTTCTTGCGCATGATATTCCGGTCGCCCTGGGGTCCGATTGGGGCGTCCCTGATCCCTTTGAGAACATGAGGCAGGTTAGCCGACTGACGGGGGAAGGAGAAATCGATCCGCTTCAGGTTGTTCGCATGCATACCATCAACGGAGCGCGCGCACTCCATATGCACGAAGAAACCGGTTCAATCGAAGCGGGCAAGAAAGCCGATATGACGTTCGTGGACATTGCCGATTCCCGTCATGTGCTCCCCGTTGCTTTCGGAGATGCGGTCAGGTTCCTGCGGAACGTTATCCAAGGCAGCTCATCGGGATCGGTGAGTGATGTGATGATTAACGGGGAGTTCTTTCTGCGAAAAGGCCAAATCATGACCTATGCGGAGGAAGATCTGAAGCGTGAGTATCGGGAGGCAATGAAGGGACTTCTTGATACCGTGAAGAGCGGTGCTCAGGTCGGGTTCGCAGGGGGTCCGGGGACTCCCATCCTCCGTCTTCGGCAGGAGAGTGGAATCGAAGACGAATCACGCACGGGGAGCGAGTCTTTTGATGAAGGTTTTCGTATAATTGGAACGACGGGGTCGCTCGCCCAGCGGTCGGATGATGCGCGGCCGAAAGAGCAGCAACGCGATCCTTCGCCGCAGGAACTGCCAAAGACTGTGCGCAGGACGTTTGGCGAAGACGATTTCTAACATTGCGAATATCCTCACACAACACTCGGAGCATCTGGTGAAACAACTTCTGATCCTCCTCAGCCTTCTGGTCGGCGTTCTTCCTGAGATCTATTCGCAGACACGGGGAACGGCCGGGGACATGTCTACTCTTGAACCGACGATGATCATCGACAAACCGACCGCAGGAATGCTGCGCAGGGCGGATTATCTGATCTCTGCAACCTTCTTTCAGAGGGGAGGCGTTCTCACGGGAGTCTCCGTCGGCCTCTTTGACCGGTTCAGCTTCGGCATCTCATACGGCGGTACGGGAATCATCGGGCCGGACAAGATCGAGATGAATCCCCTCCCAGGAGTCAAGGCCAAACTGAGGATCATCCAGGAAACAACCATGATGCCCGCCATCGCCATCGGGTTTGATTCCCAGGGCAAGGAGCCTTATCTCGACAGCCTGAACCGCTATACTATCAAGTCCGCTGGCTTCTATGCCGTTGCGAGCAAGAACTATGAGTTGCTCGGCCATCTGAGTCTCCATGGTGGACTAAACTACTCGTTCGAGAACAGAGATGGCGACAAAGACCTGAATTTGTTTGTAGGTGCAGAGAAATCCCTCGGCGACATTCTTGCCCTCCTCGCTGAGTACGATTTTGCTGTGAATGACAACAACAACAGCATTGGACGGGGACGCGGATATTTCAACCTTGGATTCCGCCTGTCCGCAGGCGAGGGACTGGTGATCGGATTTGATCTCAAAAATGTGACGCAGAACCAGAAGAATATCAGGATTGCAAATAGAGTTTTGCAGATAGAATACGTCGGCAGCTTTTGATTCGGATGTTCTTACGGGGTGGTGAGTTTGGTCGAACGAGCCGGGGGGAACAGCCGGTGTGCGTTCATGTGGACACCTGGGGGCATGCTGTAGACGATTTTGTCCAACCTGAGATCTCCTTCCCTTTAATTCCACGAATTTTGGCCAATTTATGAGCCGAGGAACGAACAAAAGCGGCATAGAGATTGTTTGTACTGAGGCGCAGCATGATTGATCAAATTAAGGTGATCCCATGAAACCGGCATTCTTTTCAATACTTCCCGTCCTTGGCGCAGCGTCCCTTGTTCTCTCGGGATGCTATACGCAATTGGCCACCGTGGAGCAGGAAGATCAGGACCGTGGATACTACGAGCGCGAAGCGGATGATACCACTGCCTACGCTGAGGACCGGTCGAGAGAAGAGTATTACGAAGAGGGATGGCGTCCCCGCTATTACACAGGATTTCATTTCTACTATCCATGGCGGACGTCGTTTTATTGGGGCACCGTGTGGTACTCCGATCCCTTCTTTTATGATCCTTGGTACTGGGATTGGTACAGTCCGTGGTACACGCGGTGGTACTACCCATATTATCCAGCCTACTATTATGGATACTGGTATCCGCGTCCGTATTTCTACGGCGGCGGATACTATCCCGGTTACTATGCTCACTTCCAGCCGTACGTTGTCAATGATCGGACTGCAAGGAGAGAGTCGGGCTACCGGCGGAGCGGTGATGTCAGAAGCGGTACCGTCGGGATCAGCGGTTATCGCTCAACGACGGACCAGTATCCGTCTCTCTCAAGAACATCCGGCACATCCCGGAATTCCGGGTCATCGAATACCGGTGTGACAACCCGTCGCACGGAGTCCACAGAATCACGCTCAGGAAGCGGGTACACGCGAAGGTCTGAAAGCCCATCAAAGCGAGGATCGTCACAGGGAAGCTCGTACCAGCCGCGTACTCGTGAATCGCAATCCTCAGGCGGCGAACGGAAGAGCGGATCGTCGCGCTCCACCGAATCGCGTGAACGAAATCAGTCGTCGTACAGAAATCCGTCGTCCTCATCCCCTCCGCCCTCATCGCCCCCCTCGTCAAGCCGCGGGAGCGATTCGGGAGGTTCCAACAGGGGCAGTGGAGCAAAAAGGGGCAACCGTTGATTTGCATCCGCTCCTGCCCATGTCCTGAACTTACACGAACCAGTGAAGAAGCAAAACAATGAAGAAGATCTTTCTCGGTTGCGTTGCCGTTCTCTTTGGAACAGTATCAGTGAAAGCGCAGTTTGCCGAAGATGTGCTTCGATTCTCACAGTTCGGTTTGGGTGTCGGAGCAAGCTCGCTGGCGGTTGGTAACGCGTCCGTGGGGCAGGCAGACGACTATTCCGCTCTCTTCTGGAATCCTGCCGGCCTCTCCCAGCTCAAGAGCTACGAATTTTCCGTCGGCGCTTCGTATCTGGATTACGGTAATACAACGAGGTTCCTCGGTACGCGGACGCAAGGATCACAGAGCGCTTTGAATCTGAACAGCCTCGGCCTTGTGTATCCGGTTCCGACCGTCCGGGGGGGATTGACCTTTGCATTCGGCTTTAACCGCGTTGCTAATTATACAACGAAGACAGAGTTTACGGGATACAACACGTCGAGTTCAATCGTCCCGTCGTTGATTCCCGACGTGGATCTCTCAACCCTTTCACAGTCTTCACGCGACGAACTGCTCGATAATAACATTCCCTATCAACTGTACCTTGCCGATATTTCGGGAAACCGGTTAGTGACCTCCATTACGAAGGACGTGCAACAAACCGCGGTCATCAGAGAAGCGGGCGGGATGAACCACTGGTCGTTTGGAGGCGCAATCGATGTGGCCAAGGATCTCTCCCTCGGGGCCGCCATCAGCCTCGTTTCAGGATCCTATTCATACGACCGGGAATATACCGAAACCGACTTGTTTAACAATTATCAGAAGGCGCCGGCCGATACGCTGGGGCTCTTCGACCGGTTTCGTTTTGTCAGCACGATCAATAGTGATCTGAATGGATTTAATGCAGTTTTTGGCTTCCATTACAGGAAACAGGGAAAATTCAAGATTGGATTCACCGTACGGACGCCGACCTATTACACCATTGAAGAAACATTCAGCGACGAGGCTGAAAGCTGGTTCGATCCGAATCTCAATGGAACCATCGATCAGTTTGATATCGCGTTCGATGAGAAAACGGAATACAAGATCGTCACGCCTGTTGTGGTTACTCTGGGCGGCATGGTGCAGTTTCGCGACTGGCTGGTTCTTTCCGGAGACCTGGAATACACGGATTGGCGCGACATGAGGTTTGTGACCTCCCGTAGTGCCCTGGAGTTCGAAAACCGCGTGATCCAGGGCATTTACCGGCCGACATTCAGCTTCCGGGGAGGAATGGAGGTTACGCTGTGGCATTACGGCGTGAAACTGCGCGGTGGTTTTCAGCTGAAACCCTCCCCCTATGAAGGTGACCCCCCGGAATTCGATCAGCAATACTACTCCGCCGGCGCGGGTTTGCAACTCGAAGAAAATGTCTGGCTCGATGCGGGATATGCTTTTGGAATCTGGAAGACGTTTCGGGACAACTACTACTCGGGTTCCACATCGGGTTCTCGAACAAATGAGCACGTGAAGACGCACAACGCGGTTGTAACTCTGAAATTCCGATTCTGAGACCGGGCCCAATCCGCCTTCAAAATCCATTCTGTTGAATCCGCAGGCAAGTTTTGTTACATTGGCCGTGGTTTTGTGACCCAACCAGTGCATGCGAACACGAACGCGGATTCTTATCGGACTCGGTTTTTCGGCCCTCGTTATTACCAGCGCCCTCCTTGTTCTCGCCTTTCATCTCGCAACCCGTTCATTTCCCACAACGAGCGGTACTCTTGTAGTTGCAGGGATTAATCTTCCCGTTCACATTGCCCGCGACGCCTTTGGCGTTCCGCATATTTTTGCAGAGTCGGCCGCGGACGCATGGTTTGCCGCGGGATTTGTGCAGGCTCAGGATCGGATGTGGCAAATGGATTTTATCCGGCGCGCAGGGCAGGGGAGGCTCGCGGAAATTCTCGGTCCCCAGGCCCTGCCGGTGGACAGGATGTTCCGCACCATTGGCGTTCGGCGTATTGCCGATGAGACGGCGCGGCTGCTCGATGCGGAGACGCGGGGAGCGCTCGAATCCTATGCTCAAGGTGTTAATGCAGTGATCGCGGCGCAGAAGGGGCAATATGCCATTGAGTTTGACATGTTGGGCTATGAGCCGGACCCCTGGAAGCCCGAACACTCGCTCCTTCTCGCAAAGCTCATGGCTTGGGAGCTGAATACTTCGCGATGGGTGGATATTACGTATGGCTACATGGTGCAACGTTTCGACGAGCAGCGCGCACGCGATTTGTATCCCTCTTGGCCTCCCGATGCGCCGTTGACAATTCCACGGGGCAATCGCACTCCGGATATCGCGGAACTTGGAGCTCAGTTGCTTCAGGCAGATGCGGCCTATCGCGCGTTGCTCGGTGTGTCGGACGATGGCGCAGGCAGCAATGGATGGGTCGTCGCACCGTCCAAGTCCGTCACCGGCAATGCTGTGCTCGCCAATGATCCTCATCTGATCCTTACCACACCGGCTAGGTGGTACGAAATACACCTCTCAAGTCCCGACTTTGACGTGATTGGCGTTACCCTGCCGGGCGTTCCGTTCGTCGTGATCGGCCGCACGAGAACCATTGCATGGGGAATGACAAGTGCAATGGTTGACGACGTGGACTACTATATTGAAGAGGTTGATTCCGTTGAGATTCCGACACGCTACAGG
>JACQPU010000051.1 GCA_016207365.1 Ignavibacteriales bacterium
ACACCAAAGAACATGAATGGATCCTCGTTGACGGGGATACCGGGACGCTGGGGATAACGGATTACGCACAGGGGGAGCTCGGCGATATCGTGTTTGTTGAGCTTCCGGCGAAGGGAACAACGCTCGTTCAGGGGAAGTCGTGCGGTACCATTGAGGCCGTCAAAGCGGTCTCGGATTTGTACGCCCCGGTGAGCGGAGAAGTCCTGGAGGCCAACAAGGCAGTGCAGGAGACACCCGAGGTGGTGAACAAAGATCCCTACGGTTCGGGCTGGATGTTGAAGGTTCACATCACCAATCCGGATGAGGTCAAAAGTCTTCTGGCTGCGGAAGCTTACGCAAAGCTGATCGCGAAGTAGCAGGAATGCCGCTGTTGGTTGTCTCCTCCCAGTCATTGCCCGTTTGCACTTCTTGCGGGCTTTCGGTACTTTTTCCTCACCTAAGAGCATCCATCGGATGAACGCCGAAGCGATAGTGTCCCTGGCCGCAACCGCCCTTGTTATTTCGTTCGGCGGGGCGGTGTTCCTTGCCAATCCGCGTTCCTCTGTCGGCAGAATGTGGTTCTTTTTCACCGTTCTCCTCGCGGCCTGGGCATTCGGAGACTTCGGAATCCATCTGCATGACAGTCCCGCGGCGGCCTCATCGTTCCTCGCGCTCGTTTCGATCGCTTTCACGTTTTTCCCCTCAGTATTTCTCCATTTTTGTCTCGTCTTCTACGGCCGGTGGCCCGAGACGCGCGTGCCGATCCTCGTTGCATTGTACCTGGTTGGCGCAGTCTTCGCGGCTTTTGCGCTTCACGGCTACCTATTCAAGCTCGAGTATTCGAGCCTTGGACATGCGATGGGCCATGGGGAAGGCTACGAATACTTCCAGGCGTGGATGATTTTGTGCGTTGCGACCGGGCTGGCCTTGTTTGTTGTCAAATACACGAAAACGCAGTCAAAACCGGAACGCTCGCAGGTTCTTCATCTTCTCCTCGGCCTTGCCGTGCCGGCTCTGGTTGCGATTGGGCTGGATTTGTCCGCTCTACCCGATGCGTTTCCCGCGCAACCTGTTCATACCGTGGTCTTATGTGTTCTTGGGATTGGAGTGGCGACACGGGCGCTCCTCCGCATGAGGTCACTTTCGCCGACGCAGGAGGTCATCGCAGGCCGTGTGCTGGACTCCGCCGGCGACTTCGTCTGTGTCATTAACAGGGAGGGGTACATCACGTTTGCAACGGAGTTGTTTCGGGAAACGCTGGCTGTTCCGCGTGACCGAACCTGGGGAGCAGTGCACGTAAAGGATTTTGTTGTTGAACATGAACGCGTTTATGACGTTTTTACGGACGCTCAGACTGATACAGCTCCAAGAATACAGGAACTTCATTACCGGACGATGACAGGACGGGAATTCCCGGTCTCGGTCGCAATGACGCCGATGGTGGAAAACAGCCGTCCGCGTGGACTGATTCTGATCGCGCGGGATATCAGCGATCGCCGGGAGCTGGCACGGCTCGTCGAGGAATCACAAGAGAAATACCGCAATATTGTCGAAAGCTCGCTCGACGGCTTCGTTGTGATTCAGGACAGCAACCTGGCATTCGTGAACGAGTCCGCCGTCAGGATCTTTGAATACCGGTCAGCGGAAGATATGCTTGCCGTTTCGTTCGACGATATGATTGCCCCGGGAAGCAAGGCGTTTTTCGGAGGCGACCTTCAGAACGGAACAATCGGGCAAGACATTTTCAAGAATTATGAAATGAAGGGATTGACCCGGACCGGACGAATCATTGACCTCGAGATCAACGCAAGAATCATCCGATGGAATGGAAAGCCAGCCGTGCTATCGTCATTTCGGGACATTACGGAGCGGAAAGCTCTGGAGCGGGAACAGGCCCGGTGGTTCTGGGAACAGGAGTCCCTGACGGCCATTGACCGGCAGCTGGTGACTATGGTGGATCTGGAAGAGCTTTTGAACCTCGTTACGCGCCATGCGCGCGCCTTCACCCGGGCTGAGTTCTCCGGCGTTCTCATGGTCAACGAAGAACAGCAATCGTACGTCTGGCGCGGCGTGTGGGGAAACCGGCACGTAATTCCCGAAACTCCCTTTCCGCTTTCCGATTTTTATGGGAACCTTGTGAAGAAGGGCGATCCGGTCGTGTTCTCCGCGGCGCAGTTGACAGCAGACCATTTTCCCGTGGCTGTGGACGAGGGACTCCTCACGGTTGCCGCATTCCCTTTCAGCATCAAAAAGAACTTGAGCGGCATCGTCGTCATAGGATTCCGCAAGGAACATAAACTGAAAGATCGCGAGCTCCGCCTTCTCTCCTGCCTTGCGGGAAAGTCGGCGATTGCCATTGCCAATGCGGAATTGTACGAGGATCTTCGCGAACGCGAACAACAGCTCGAAAAGCTCACAAGCGCGCGAGTAGCCTCGCAAGAGGATGAGCGGAGACGCATTGCGCGCGAAATTCATGACGGCCTGGGTCAAATGCTCACAGCCATCAAATTCAATGTGGAAGTGCTCGAAGATGCGATCGGGCGGGGTGAGGCAGAGAAGAAGCTCGAAGAGATCAAGCTCCTCCTGGATAACGTCATGGCAGAGGCGCGGGAGATTTCCTACGATCTGATGCCGAGCGTTCTGGAGGATTTCGGCCTTTCGCCGGCGCTTCAGTTGTTGTGCGAAACGTTTTCCCGACGCATGAATATTGCCGTAAAATTTCAATCACACGCAGTGTCCCGAAGATTCGACCGGTCACTGGAGGTGAACCTGTACCGCACCGTCCAGGAAGCGCTCAACAATATCGCCAAACACGCACAGGCGGCTACAGCGGATGTGCAGCTCCTGGGGAGCGATCGTGGCACGAGGATGATTATTGAGGATGACGGAAAGGGATTCAATGTGGCCGAGGTGGCCCGGGAGGCGAGGGCGGAAGGTGGAATTGGGATTGTGAGTATGCGCGAGCGAGCGGTTTCTTTCGGAGGGACTCTTACGATAGAGTCCAGTCCGGGTAAGGGCACGACTATTGTGGTTGATATTCCCGAAGCCGGGAAGGTTCCCCATGGCTAAGATCAGGATTCTTCTCGCAGACGATCATGAATTGATCAGAACGGGTGTCCGGAATCTGATAGGGTCCAATAAAGATTTCCAGATTGTCGGAGAATCCGCCGACGGTATGGATACGTTGACCAAGACCCGAGATCTGCGACCGGATGTTGTTGTGATCGATATTTCGATGCCGAAACTGTCCGGCATTGAGGCGGCGCGGCGAATCTGTGACGAAATGTCATCGGTCAAAGTCCTGGTGCTCACGATGCACGAAAATGCCGAATACGTTTACCAGATCTTGAAATCCGGTGCAAGCGGTTATGTTTTGAAAAACGCCGGAAAAGAGGAGATCACCGAAGCGATTTATGCCGTGACACGCGGAGACAAGTTTTTCAGTCCGCGGATCTCTGAGCTGATGATCTCCGAATATGTGAAACAGGCTGAGCAGCGTGACGATCAATCCGGCAGAGTCTCGCTGACGAAGCGCGAACAGGAAATCCTGCGACTGATCGCGGGCGGTTTGAACAATCAGCAGATTGCCGGAAAATTGTTCATAAGCCCAAGAACGGTTGACACGCACCGGACGAACATCATGCAGAAGCTGAACATCCACGATGCAGCCAACCTGATGCGATACGCGCTTGAACACGGCTACGGTAGTGATGTGTGATCCGCATCCGTCCCGCCGGCTTTTGAGCCCCGTCTCTAAATGAGATTTCGCGGTTTTCCCCGTTTCCACAGCCCCATGCTCACTCCGTTTTGTCTCATTTCGTCTACGTAGTCTCCCGTAGTCTCTCTACGGTATCATCCTGACCCCGAAAATACGACTTTCGGGCGATGTGCCTTTGCTCATTCGTCCCGAATTTAAGCCAGATTTTTCACGCTTTTCCATCCTCCCTCATCTTAATCCAAAGGTTCTCCCTATGGACACTATCCGTGTTGTTTTGGCCGACGATCACGCCGAGTTTCGTCGGGTTGTCCGCGAGTTTCTCAAAAGGCTGCCTCATGTGCAGGTCGTCGGTGAGGCTGCGGACGGTACAGAAGCGATCGAGCAGGTTGCCCGCCTCGGTCCCGACTTTGTGCTCATGGATATCAACATGCCGGCTCTGAACGGCCTTGAGGCAACAAGAATCATCAAGGAGCGATGGCCCGCCGTCCTCGTCTTGATTGCCACGACGCATGACAACAACCTGTACCGGCTTCAGGCACTGGAAGCGAAAGCGGACGCATATGCGCTGAAGTCGGATCTGAAGCGCACCCTGGAGGCTGTTCTGAACGAATCTCATTGGCTGTCAGAAGCTCTCGCGGCGTTGCCTCGCGTTTCGGTGGACGGACTAACGCGCCCGGGCGGAAGCCATATTTAAGGGAACAACGAGGTCCCTTGCGGTCGGGGACTGAGTGACGATGAACTCACATGATTCAACGATGACCATTCTGTCAATGCATTGATGACGAGGCGGTTTTCCATATCGCTGGTTTCATTGATCGTGCTTACGGGTGCCGCCCTGGGGCAGTCCACGTTCAGCGGGACAGGCCTCTGGAGTGATCCGGCCAGATGGAGTGCCGGCGTGCCTACCGCCGCGACCGACGCAACGATTGCCAACAATGCAACCTGTACAGTGGACATTGCAGCCGTGGCGGCCTCGCTGAGCATCGCCGGCGGCGCCAACAACACAACGCTCACGATAAGCGGTTCCAATTCCCTCACGATCGGGGGAAGTGTCACGATCAACGCCCCGACAGCAAATAACATCAACAAGATCATTGATGTGAGCGCTGGAAGTCTGTCCGCCGCTTCGCTTTCGATGGCAACAACGACCGCTAATTCTCGGGATTGCATCCTGTCGATCTCCACCGGCACCGT
>JACQPU010000060.1 GCA_016207365.1 Ignavibacteriales bacterium
CAGAAGCTATATCTCAAACCAAGAGGAACATCACAGGAAGAAGTCGTTCCAGGAAGAGTATCGCGCCATCTTCACCGAACATGGGGTTGAATTTGACGAGCGATATGTGTGGGATTGACTTGTTTGTATTTCACCCCTTCAGGGTTAGGGTTTGCGTCTGATCTTGTATGTCAGGGCCGCCATCAAAAAGCACATTTGTCGCCCTGACCTAAGTTATCAAACCCCTTTGGGGTTTTGTTTCTGCTTTAATGAGCCAGCACCGTTCCCTTCATCAATCCCTTTGCATACGAATTGAATAACCTGTATACTCTGTTCACCTCCATGTCCGCTAAAGGCCGCAAACGGCTCCCGGTAGACGACCGGAGCTACATCCATCGTCTCGAATCTCTCATCGAAGCGTCGAAGCTTCTTAACACTACTCTCGACCTCGATGAGCTCCTCAAGGTTATCCTGAATCTTGCCACGAAAAACCTCAATGCAGACCGGGGAACCATCTACCTCATTGATTATGAACGAAAAGAGCTCTGGTCGCGGGTTCTGAAAGGCAAGGAGCTCGTCGAAATCCGTCTTCCGCTTGGCACCGGCATCGCCGGAGCGGTGGCCGAGACGGGTGAAACAGTGAATCTGGAAGATGCCTGGAAGGACAAACGCTTTTTCTCCGCATTCGATGTCCGGACAGGCTATGTAACAAAAACCATGCTCTGCATGCCGATGAAAAACCGCGAGAAAAAAATCATCGGCGTCTTCCAGATTATTAACAAGCACAAGGGCGTGTTCAACAAGGAAGACGAGCAATTCCTCGCGGCGTTCTCCGATCATGTTGCGCTTGCAATCGAGAACGCGTTTCTGCTGCAGGCCAGGATCGAGCAGGAGCGGGTCGAGCGCGAGCTTCAGATCGCGGCGGAAATCCAAAACAAGCTCCTCCCCAAAGAACTCCCGGCCATCAAAGGCTATCAGATCGACGCTATCGCCGTACCTTGCAAAACCATTGGCGGCGATTACTATGATGTCATCCCCATTGACGATGAGAACTTCGTTCTCGTTGTGGCTGACGTCTCCGGAAAAGGAATTCCTGCCTCGCTGCTGGTCTCCACACTGAACGCCGCGCTCTATGCGTACATCCAAACCAGCATTTCGCTCTCTGATCTGGTCCAGAAGCTGAACGCCATCATCTACAAGAACACGCCTTCGGAGCGCTACATCACGTTTTTTATTTCGATTCTGAACACCCGCCGTCATCAAATCATGTATGTGAATGCCGGGCATAATTTTCCGTACATCTTCAAATCTGCCAGGGACGAAGTACAGAAGCTCGGGGCAGGAGGGCTGCCTCTTGGAATGTTCGATCATGCAGAATACACTTCCGAAATTGTCACAATCGAACCGAACAACGTCCTTGTTCTGTACAGCGACGGCGTCACGGAAGCGATGGACAAGAAATACGAGGAGTATGGGGAAGAGCGGTTTACAAAGTGCATCGCGTCGCATCTCGGTCTCGATGTCCCGGCCCTTAAGAGCTCCGTCGTCGAAGACATCCAGAAATTTGTCGGCTCCGAGCCCCAGTCGGATGATTTGACGTTAATGGTGGCAAGGAGAATGGCAGACTAGTTCAAAGTTCAGAGTTTAAGGTTCAAGGAACCCCCTTGAACTTTTCCTCCTGAGGCGGATCCCAGCCCGACCGCTGGCTGGCGGGCGCCTGCGGCGGAGAACTCTGAACCTTGAACTGTGTGCCGCTTCTCGTTTTAAACCTTTCGTTTGCTTCCGTGTCTAACCTGTGTAGCTAATTCCCGTGAATGACAGATCTCGAGCTCGTTGACCGGTTCCAGAAGGGCGATGAATCGGCATTCAACGAATTGGTACTTCGATACAAAGAAAAAGTCTACTGGACCGCCCGACGATTTCTTCAGAATCATGACGATGCCGACGAAGTTGTCCAGCAAAGCTTCCTGAAAGCCTATGTCGGATTGAAGAACTTCCGGAGCGATTCGGGTGTGTTTACATGGCTCTACCGAATCGCGGTCAATACGGCCCTCAACGTACTTCGAAAACAACGAACCAAAGAATTCTTCAGGCTTGACGAGCTCACAAGAGAAAGCAGTCCGGAATCGGACAGACCGGATGAACAGTATGAACGCAAGGAAGAACGCGCTCTTATCGATGAGGCTGTCCACCAACTGCCGGAAAAGCAGCGCGCAGTGTTTGTTCTCCGATACTATGACCAGCTTTCATATGAAGAGATTGCAGTTATTCTGAAAACCTCGGTGGGCGGATTGAAAGCGAACTATTTTCATGCAATGCGTAAGATAGAGGAGTATGTACGACGTGCCCACGGGTCATGAACATATCGAACTGAGACTTGCCGACTTTCTTGCGCGCGATCTTCCCCGCGAGGAAATGGCGGAGATTCAGAGTCACATCGATTCCTGTCCTGCCTGCAAGGAGAGGCTTGAGTCACTGAAGAATCTGACGGTACTTCTTGATCGTAGCAAGATCACGGATGTGCCCGAAGGCTATTTCGGCACAATTCTTCCGCGCCTGAGGAAATCACTGGATCGCCCGCGTGGCAACCGCTGGTTGCCTGATCTCCGCTGGCCCGAATTCGTCCCGCCGGTCGCAGCGGCAATCGTGATCGCAGGACTGCTGAGCGTGCTTTCGGTGCGGCTTAGCCACGATGCATCCGGGCAACCGGATGCTGTTTCGCAGGACCTTGAGGCGGAAGACCCCACCGACGTCTTCTTTCGTGAACTGCAAACGGCGCCGCTAACAACAGTCCGCCAGGAAGATGCTGTGGCATCAGCTGTTTCCGGCACCGACCTGACGAAGGGTATGCTTCGTTATATGGTTGGAGAAACAACTTTTCAGGAAGTAGCACCTCTGCAATCGGTCGAGGACCTCGATCCGGACGAACTCGAAACTATTCTTGCGCGGCTTGAAACAAGGACCCTCTTATGAACCGTCTCCTATTTCTCATATCTCTGACCACACTCTGCGTGATCATCGTTTCGGCTCAGGATCAGCTCCCGATGCGCGGTCCCGCCGCGGAACGGATTGAGCAGTTTAAGAAGATCCAGCTCATGGAAAAACTCCAGCTGGACGAAACAACCTCCATCAGGTTTTTCGCCCGCTATAACAGTCACCAGGAGGATTTGAGGAAGCTGAACCAGAAGCGCAACGAGCTCATCGATGAACTGCAGGTCCTTCGCCGTCGAAACGTTTCTGACGCGGAGTACAAGAAAGTGCTGAGTGAATTAAGGGATCTCGCCGATCCCGCTATTGAGATCAGACAAAAATACTTTGACGATCTTGGCAGCATCCTTACGCCCAAACAGTTGGCCGAATACCTGATCTTCGAACGAAACTTCATTCAGAACCTCCGCGAAATCATGAGGGAAATGCAGAGGGATCGGAGGGGCAGAAGATAATCTGGGTACGCTTGGGTTGGAATAATGGAAGGCTAGAGTTGAAACAATCCATTCCATCCTGTGAATCCTGGTTCATATTTGCGCAATTAGCCTTATATTGTTCCCATGAGGCTTGTCTATCTGGACTATTCTGCCACAACTCCGTTGGATTCTCGCGTCATGGATGCCATGATGCCGCATTTCGTGGAGAATTTTGGCAATGCATCGTCCGTTCATGCCTACGGACGCAAAGCGCGCGCCGTTCTCGAGGAAAGCCGCGAAGCTATTGCCCGTTGCATCAGAGCTCCAATTGACTCTCTGATTTTTACAAGTGGCGGCACCGAGGCCGATAATTGTGCAGTGCGCGGAACAGCCACAGCAATGAAATCCCGAG